>RFIF01000350.1 GCA_003695655.1 Cyanobacteria bacterium J069 | reverse complement strand
TGAGGAGAGGGGGAGAGGGGGAGAGGGGGAGAGGGAGTGAGGGAGTGAGGGAGCGAGGGAGTGAGGGAGTGTCCCATCACCCCGTCACCCCGTCACCCCAACCTTCTCTTTATCTCTTGCCGGAAATCGACCTGGAAACGATCCTGGCGGAGCTGGAGTCGCTGCGGCCGACGGTGGCGGTGATCGACAGTATCCAGGCGCTATATTATGCGTCGCTGAATTCGGCTCCGGGGTCGGTGTCGCAGGTGCGGGAGTGTACGTCGGCGCTGATGCAGCTAGCGAAGCGCGAACACATCACGCTGTTCATCGTGGGGCATGTGACCAAGGAAGGGGCGATCGCCGGGCCGAAAGTCCTGGAGCATCTCGTAGACACAGTGCTGTATTTTGAGGGCGATCGCTTTGCCAGTCATCGCCTGCTGCGCTCGGTGAAAAACCGCTTTGGCGCGACCAATGAGCTGGGCGTGTTTGAAATGGTGGATCACGGGCTGGAGGAAGTGCAAAATCCCTCGGCGCTGTTTTTGAGCGATCGCGATGAGGAAACTCCTGGGACTGCTACCATCGTCGCCTGCGAAGGGACGCGCCCGCTGGTGGTGGAGCTGCAAGCGCTGGCCAGCCCGACGAGCTATCCGTCGCCGCGCCGCACCGCCACGGGCATTGAATATAATCGGCTGCTGCAAATCCTGGCGGTGCTGGAAAAGCGCGTGGGCATTCCCCTGTCGAAGCTGGATGCCTACGTGGCGTCGTCGGGCGGCATCAACGTATCGGAACCCGCCGCCGATCTGGGCGTGGCGATCGCCGTGGCGGCTAGTTTCCGCGATCGCGTGGTTGATCCGGGCACGGTGCTGATTGGCGAAGTGGGGCTGGGTGGGCAGGTGCGCTCGGTGTCGCAGATGGAGCTGCGGCTGAAGGAAGCAGCCAAGCTGGGCTTCAAACGGGCGATCGTGCCCGCCAGTCAGGCGGAGCATCCGGGGCTGGGACTCGACATTATTCCCGTGGCGCGGGTGGTGGATGCGATCGCTGTGGCGCTGATGAGCGGCAGTAAGAGGGATGAAGGATGAGGGGTGACTCAGGCGCGATCTCCTGTATGGAGTTTGTATGGAGTTTGCCTGTCGGCCGGTTAACCAAGTCTGTTGAGGGGTGGGCGATCGCTAAATCTCGACATTTTTCTGGGTTTAAAACCCAAAATCGCAGGTTTTCTTAAGCATTCTCGTTGCAATTGCTACGTTGTGCTCCTCGGCAGAGCGTTATGGTGTCATGGCGCTTAGATTACGGTGTGATCTAAACGTCATTTTTGGGCTGGTTTGCTCAGCCCGATCTGCCAAGTCTCTGCGGCTTTGGAGGACACAGCAATGCAAAATATGAGCGTAGATGTGGGCAACGCCGTAAGCCGGGATGCAGTGCCTGCCGCTGGCCCGTCCCCACTCGCGCTAGAACCTGCTCAAAAGCAGAAAAAAAAGAAAAGCCTGGCCCCAGAGAAACAGGCAAAGCTGTCGGGTTCCAACGGGCTGTTTCATCCTTCAGAACAAGAAGGTGTCTCTAAGTTATCGAGTAAGAAGTATGAGAAAAAGCTGGCTCGGCTTCAGCTTGAGCTAGTCAAGATGCAGTATTGGGTAAAGCACACGGGCGCGCGGATCGTGATTTTGTTTGAAGGGCGCGACGCCGCAGGCAAGGGCGGCACCATCAAGCGCATCACCGAGCCGCTGAATCCGCGCGGCTGTCGCGTGGTGGCGCTGGGCACGCCGAGCGATCGCGAAAAGACCGAGTGGTACTTTCAGCGCTACGTCGCCCATCTGCCTGCGGCGGGCGAGATCGTCTGCTTTGACCGCAGTTGGTATAACCGGGCAGGCGTGGAGCATGTGATGGGCTTCTGCACCGACGCGGAATATCAGGAGTTCATGCGCTCCTGTCCAGAGTTTGAGCGGATGCTGGTGCGCTCTGGCATTATTTTGCTGAAGTACTGGTTTTCCGTCAGCGATGACGAGCAGGAGCGACGATTTCAGTCGCGGACGCTCGACCCGGCGCGGCGCTGGAAGCTGAGTCCGATGGATCTGGAGTCGCGCGATCGCTGGGTGAAATATTCCCAGGCCAAGGACACTATGTTTGCCCATACCAATATTCCCGAAGCGCCCTGGTTCACGGTCGAAGCCGACGACAAAAAGCGGGCCCGGCTCAACTGTCTGCATCATGTCCTGTCCAAAATTCCCTACGTGGACATGACCCCAGAGCAAATGGAACTGCCGCCCCGCCAAATTGCGCCCCAAAACTACGTGCGATCGCCCCGCAATGAGCAGTTTTTTGTCCCCTACGTCTATTAGCGGCGGTTAACGTGCGGTTTCAACAATTCCCGCTTTTAGCGCCCCGTCTCTTAATTATTTCTAGTAATTACGTCATCTTTGAAGCATTTCCAATTTTTCGCTGCAAGAATCGATTCCCAGAAACCAGCAGAGACGCTCTGGGACTGAAGATACCCTCCACCCTGACCACACAAACCTCAACCCAACCAAGGTATACGACTGTATGAGTTCCAACGAGCTACGGTTTCAAACCATCCGCCAAATCACCGAACGCAAGCCCGTCGCCCCCAAGGTGCCCAGCCGTCTGGAAGATTTGTGGGCCGTGGATGTGTTCACGCTCAACAAAATGCAGGCCTGCCTGCCCAAAGAAGTGTTTCGCTCGCTGAAGCACACCATTCAAACTGGTGGCAAGCTGGATGTCTCAGTCGCGGGCATTGTGGCCGCCTCCATGAAGGACTGGGCGATTTCTAAGGGCGCACTCTACTACGCCCACGTCTTTTATCCCATGACCAACATCACGGCGGAAAAGCACGACGCCTTCATCTCGCTGCAATCCGACGGCACGGCCATCACCGAATTTACCGGCAAGGTGCTGGTGCAGGGCGAACCCGACGGCTCGTCTTTCCCCAACGGCGGCATCCGCTCCACCTTTGAGGCGCGGGGCTACACCGCTTGGGATGTCACCAGTCCCGCCTACGTCATGGAAACGGACAACGGCGCGACCCTCTGCATCCCCACCGTGTTCATCTCCTGGACGGGCGAGGCGCTGGACAAGAAAACGCCGCTGCTGCGATCGAACGCGGCCATGAGCAAAGCCGCCGCCCGCCTGCTGAAGCTGCTGGGACACACCGACGTGGCTCCGGTAAACTCGAGCTGCGGCGCAGAGCAAGAATATTTCCTGGTAGATGCCCACTTTGCCCACAACCGTCCCGACCTGCTGCTGACGGGGCGCACGCTGTTTGGACATCCTGCCGCCAAGGGGCAGCAGTTTGACGACCACTACTTTGGTGCGATTCCTGAGCGGGTGCAGGTGTTCATGCAGGACGTGGAGGAAAAGATGTATCGGCTGGGCATTCCAGCCAAAACGCGGCACAACGAGGTGGCTCCCGGTCAATTTGAGATTGCACCCTATTTTGAAGCGGCGAACGTGGCCAGCGATCACCAGCAGTTGACCATGACGCTGCTGCGCAACACGGCGAAAAAGCATGGGTTTGTCTGTCTGCTGCATGAAAAGCCGTTTGCGGGCATCAACGGCTCTGGCAAGCACGTCAACTGGTCGGTGGGCAACGCCACCCAGGGCAACCTGCTTGATCCGGGCGATACGCCCCACGCCAACCTGCAATTCTTGCTATTTTGCGGCGCGGTAATTCGCGGCGTGCATCAGTATGGGCCGCTGCTGCGGGCTGTGGTGGCGACGGCCAGCAACGACCACCGCCTGGGCGCGAACGAGGCTCCTCCCGCGATTATCTCGGTGTATCTGGGGTCGCAGCTCGAGGATGTGTACGCGCAGATCAAGAATGGTGATGTGCAGGGTTCGACGCGACCTGGCCTGATGAACCTGGGCATCGACACGCTGCCGGAGTTTCCCAAAGATCCGGGCGATCGCAACCGCACTTCGCCCTTTGCTTTCACGGGCAACCGCTTCGAGTTTCGCGCTGTCGGGTCAAACCAGTCCGTCTCGGGGCCGCTGGTGGCGATGAACACGATCCTCACCGACTCCCTCACCTGGGTTGCCGATCGGCTGGAAGCGGAACTGACCCACGGCAACTCCCTGGAGATGGCGGCCTACACCGTCCTCAAAGAGGTAATGGAACAGCACGGCGCGGTCGTGTTTGGCGGCGACGGCTATTCTTCTGAATGGCACCGGATGGCAGTGGAAGAGCGGGGCCTGCTGAACCTGCCCACCACCGCTGATGCGCTGCCCATGCTGAAGGCAGATTTCATCAAAGAACTGTTTGTCAAAACGGGGGTGCTGTCGGAGAAGGAGCTGGAAAGCCGGTTTGAAACCTACGCAGAGCAATACATCCGCGTGATCGAGATGGAAGCCAAGCTGGTAATCAGCATGACCAAGACGCTGATCTATCCCGCTGTGCTGCGCCACCTGTCGGAAATTTCGGGGGCGATCGCCAGCCTGAAAACCATCGGGCTGCCCTTTGAAACTGCCAACGTCGAGCTGATTTCCGACCTGACCAGCAAAATGATGAGCACCGTCAGCGAACTCAGCAGCGCCCTCGCCACCCACGACTTCGCCACCACCGAAGACCACATGCAGTATTGCGCCAAAACGCTGCGTCCCCTCATGGATCGGGTGCGCAGCTATGCTGATGCGCTGGAGGACGAGGTGGCCGATGACCTGTGGCCCCTGCCCAAGTATCAGGAAATGCTGTTCATCAAGTAGCGCTTGAAAGGGCGCTTGAAAGGGCGCTTGAAAGGGCGCGTAAAGTAGTGCTTGGCTTGATCTGCCGCTGTGCCTCATTCAGCCGGGGCGCAGGGCGGGGCGGGTCGAGGGCGATCGGGGCGTGATGCGTTTGTTCAGCCAACGCATCCTACGGGAAACGTGATTCTACTCCTAAAGCTACAAAAGGCGCACCTTCGTAATTTGGAAAGTGCGCCTTTTTCATCGGGCAGGTTGCAGGGGTCAGGTTTCAGGGAGCAGGTTGCAAAGGGCGAGAGCGGGTTCGAGCCTAACCCCTAATCCCTAACTCCCAACCCCTCTTCTCGCGCATAGACCACCGCTGGCAGCCCTTCCTGCGAGACGGGCTGATTGAACAACACCATTGTTGTCGTCTGGTTCTCCTCAAAGCCAATGCGCCCGTAGAATCGCTGCTCGTTGGTCGTCATTAGGTAGACCCGCTCGGCGCGGTTGACATGGGGATGCATTAGCACCGTTTCCACCATCTTGCGGCCCAAGCCAGCGCCCTGATAGTCGGGGTGAATAATCACGTCCCAAATGGTGGCGCGATACACGCCGTCGGAGGTGGCGCGCGAGAAGCCAATGAGGCGATCGCCATCCCAAGCCGTCACAATCGGGTTGCTGTGGGCGATCGCCGTTGCCAGGTCTTCGATCCGTCGGTTTTGGGCCCAAAACGCCGTCACGTTAAACAATTCCTGGAGCTGGCGTAGATCGATCTCGCGGGCGGCAGCGGTCTGTGCAGAGGAGTCATGGACACAAAACTGAACGTGGCTGCAATCCATCTCGGCAAAACTCCTAATTTCCTTGAGTAAACTTGATTTTTAGCGTGATTTCTAGCGTGAACGAGTCGCATGAACAGGGAGGTTCAGGTGAGTTTGTGATCCTCGCGGCGGCATGAGGGGAAGAACCCGCCTGCGATCGCCACCTGTACTATTTCCAGATGGCTGCCCATACATTACGGCATGTAACTCAAAAAACACCTCACCCGGTTAGACGAATAGCGTTTAGGGAAACAGTCCCCCGCACAGGCTCAATGGCTTACCAGGCGGGCGATCGCCAATCACTGCCCCCGGCAAAATGGCTCAAAAAAAGCACCCATTCGTTGGGAATCCATGACAGAATAGCCCGTCAGAGGATCTATTTTGGGGTGCGGGTCGTCTGCAAACCTGTCATCCTGGTTACGGTTTCATCCCGCTCGGTCACGCTTCACCCACGGTCACTCCGGTATGGCTACACTCTCAAGATACTTCACCGCAATTCAGCAATCCTTCCAGCAATTTTTCCGGCAATTTTTCCGGCAATCTGGTGACGCGCTGCTCCGCCAGCGTCAGGCTGCTTTCGCCCGTCGCCCCAGACGAGCCGCCCTGCTGCTAGCGCTGGTGTTGGGCTGGAGCCTCAGCCTGGGCTGGGGGCTGTCGCAGGTTTCAGCGCAGGTTTCGTCCCCGGTTTCGCAGGGGGCGATCGCCGCCACCCCCGAAATCGGCACCGTCGATCTGGTGCCAGAAAGGCTCCAGCTTGGGCAGCGCCTCTATTTGCAAAACTGCTCTGGGTGCCACTTTGCCCCGCCGCCCGAGGTCATGCCGCTGCAATCCTGGGCCGCCATCCTGCAAACCCCCCAGCACTACGGCACCCTGATCACGCCGCTACAAGATCCTGCCCGCCTCATCATGTGGAACTATGTCCGCGCCTCCTCCCGCTCTATAGTCCAAAACGAAACCCCGCCCGCCCGCTTTAGCCAATCTCGCTACATGAAAGCGCTGCATCCAGGCGTAGACCTACCCGAACCCGCTTCTTTTGGCTCCTGCGTCACCTGCCATCCCGCCGCTGTCGATTTCAACTTCCGCCGTCTGAGTCCAGAATGGCAGGAAGCAAGCTAGAAATGGCCCCAGACTCGGCCTTCTAAGCCCAGATTCCCGACTGAATTTCCTGAATGAACAGCAGGTTTGCAGCATTCAGCCCGCTAAACTGCTCAAACCCAACCCCCTCGCGTCAGCGTTGTGGAGCAATCACTGTAAGCCCTAAAACCCTAAGTAAACAAACCCTAAGTAAACCCCAACTCCCTAGTTCGCTACAATGAGAGCTAGGCCACAAATTCGATTCTTCACAAAACTCGCGCCATCATGCTGAAAGCCCTGCTGGGAGACCCCAACGCACGCAAGCTCAAGAAATACCAGCCCGACCTAGCAGAGATTAAGCTGCTAGAGCCTGACATGGAGGCGCTGTCGGACGACGAGCTGCGCGGCAAGACCAGCGAGTTCAAGCAACGCCTGGAAAAAGGGGAAACCCTAGACGACCTGCTGCCAGAGGCGTTTGCGGTGGTGCGCGAGGCTGGCAAGCGTGTGCTGGGAATGCGACACTTTGACGTGCAGCTCCTCGGCGGCATGGTGTTGCACAACGGGCAGATTGCCGAAATGAAGACGGGCGAGGGCAAAACCCTGGTGGCGACCTCTCCGGCTTACCTGAATGCGCTGTCGGGCAAGGGGGTTCACGTCATCACCGTCAACGACTATCTGGCTCGTCGCGACGCGGAGTGGATGGGGCAGGTTCACCGCTTTTTGGGTCTGTCGGTGGGGCTGATCCAGTCGGGGATGAACCCGATCGAGCGCAAGCGCAACTACGACTGCGACATCACCTACGGCACCAACAGCGAACTTGGCTTTGACTATCTGCGCGACAACATGGCCACCTCGATGCAGGAAGTGGTGCAGCGCCCGTTTAACTTTTGCATCATCGACGAAGTGGACTCGGTGCTGATTGATGAAGCCCGTACGCCGCTGATTATCTCTGGGCAGGTGGATCGCCCTAATGAGAAATATACCCGTGCATCGGAGGTGGCGCGGGAACTGTGGCAGATTCGTCAGGGCGTGAAGCGGCGGATTGAGAAGGTGGAAGAGGCGATCGCCGCCGCGCAGCAAGAGGGCAACAAATCCGAAGCCACCCAGCTCAGCCGCGAACTCGATCGCCTCAAGGAAGAACTCGATCGCTATTACGAAGTAGACGAAAAGCAGCGCAACGTGCTGCTGAGCGATGAAGGGTTTGTGGTGGTTGAGCAGCGCTTGGGTGTGCAAGACCTGTTTGATCCCAAAGACCCCTGGGCCCACTTTATCTTTGGGGCGCTGAAGTCCTATGAACTGTTTATCCGCGATGTCAATTACATCGTTCGCAATGACGAGATTGTAATCGTGGACGAGTTTACGGGGCGGGTGATGCCGGGTCGCCGCTGGAGCGACGGACTGCACCAGGCGATCGAGGCCAAAGAAGGCGTCGAGATTCAGCCCGAAACTCAGACCCTGGCAACCATTACGTATCAAAACTTCTTCTTGCTCTACCCCAAACTGGCGGGTATGACGGGCACCGCCAAAACGGAAGAGGCAGAGTTCGAGAAGATTTATAAGCTAGAGGTGACAATTGTCCCCACAAACCGCCCCACCGGACGGGTCGATTTGTCGGATGTGGTTTACAAAAACGAAGCGGCTAAGTGGCGCGCGGTTGCCCAAGAGTGCGCCGAAATGCACCAGGTGGGTCGCCCGGTGCTCGTCGGCACCACCAGCGTCGAAAAGTCGGAGTTGCTTTCGACCTATCTGGCAGAGCTGAGCGTGCCCCACAACTTGCTGAACGCGAAGCCGGAAAACGTGGAGCGGGAGTCGGAAATTATCGCTCAGGCGGGTCGTAAGGGCACCGTGACGATCGCCACAAACATGGCAGGACGAGGCACTGACATTATTTTGGGTGGCAACGCCGACTATATGGCCCGCCTCAAAGTGCGGGAATATCTAATGCCGCGCATTGTCCAGCCAGAAGACGAGGCCGCTTTTGCAATTAGCGGGGCCTCGGCAGGCGGCGGTCGCCAGGGTGGTCAGGGCTTTGCGCCGGGCAAAAAGCAGAAAACCTGGAAAGTGTCGGCTGATCTCTTCCCGGTGCAAATTTCCAAGGAAGCCGAGCGGCTGCTGAAGGAAGCAGTGGATGTTGCTGTGCAGCAATATGGTGAGCGATCGCTCTCGGAACTGGCAGCCGAAGACAAACTGGCCACCGCCTCGGAAAAAGCGCCCAGCAGCGACCCGGTGATCCTCAAGCTGCGCGAAGCCTACAACCTGGTGAAGCATGAATACGAACGCCACACCTCGGCTGAGCATGATGAAGTGGTGAAGCTGGGCGGGCTGCATGTGATTGCGACCGAGCGCCACGAGTCGCGCCGGATTGACAACCAGCTCCGCGGCCGTGCCGGCCGCCAGGGTGATCCTGGTTCCACCAAGTTTTTCCTTAGCCTGGAAGACAACCTGCTGCGGATCTTTGGCGGCGAGCGCGTGGCTGGGCTGATGAATATGTTCCGCGTGGAAGAGGACATGCCGATCGAGTCGGGCATGTTGACGCGATCGCTCGAAGGCGCACAAAAGAAAGTCGAAACCTACTACTACGACATCCGTAAGCAGGTCTTTGAATATGACGAGGTGATGAACAATCAGCGCCGCGCCATCTATGCCGAGCGTCGCCGCGTGTTGGAAGGACAAGACCTGAAGGAACAGGTGATTAAGTACGCCGAGCTGACGATGGACGACATCGTAGACGCCTACATCAACCCCGAACTGCCGCCCGAAGAGTGGGAACTGGATAAAGTCGTGGCGAAGGTAAAGGAGTTTGTCTATCTGCTGTCGGACTTGGAACCCAACCAGCTTGAAGACCTCTCTGCCGGGGAAATCAAAACCTTCCTGCATGAGCAGGCCCGCATCGCCTACGACATCAAGGAAGGACAGGTCGATGCTGCCTCGCCAGGACTGATGCGCCAGGCCGAGCGCTTCTTCATCCTCCAGCAAATCGACACGCTCTGGCGCGAACACCTGCAACAGATGGAAGCCCTGCGAGAAGCCATCGGTCTGCGCGGCTATGGCCAAAAAGACCCGTTGATCGAATACAAGAGTGAAGGCTACGAGCTGTTCCTCAACATGATGACCGACATCCGCCGGAACGTGGTCTACTCGCTGTTCCAGTTCCAGCCGCAGCCACAGCCCGTGGCCTAGTGCTGGGTTGTTGGGGTGATGGAGCCATATTTGATGAAGGGATGAGGGGATGAGGAGAGATTAGCCAAAACCACCCCAACACTTCATCACTCTGTCACCCCAACACCCCCGGCTCCGCTGGCTCCTTCAGCCGCTCTAGCGCCACTAGCAGCCGTTCAACGCAGGCGTTCGGCTCTAGGAACGAAAACAGGTGGCGGAAGCGAATTTTTCCCGCCGGATCGACCCAGAATTGGGCCGGCAGGGGTGCGCCTAACGCCTGCCCAGTTTGGTAGCGGCGAAACACGCGACATGCCGAGTCCGTCAGCAGCGGCATCTTAAGCCCCAAGTCTTGCAGGACGATTTTGCTCTGGCGTTCGTCGGTGCTGGTGATCATCAGCACTTCCGCACCGCGCTGGGTAAATTCTTCGTACTTTTCGTTCATCTCCAGAATGTGCGGATAGCAGAGTGGGCAATACTGCTTTTCGGTAAAAATCCGCGTGAAATAAAGCAGCACCGGGCGGTTCCACGCCTGCTCATTCAGCTTGCGGCTGCCGGCATAATCCGACAGGCGCACTTTGCGATCGCTCTTCACATCCAGCAGCTCGAACGGCGGCGCGAGGCTGCCCGTGACAAACTGATTCGTAGCGGGAATCGGCAAAAAGTTTTTGTAAAAGCGATCGCCCAGCAGACCGCGAAAGTCGGTGGAAGTTAGCATTTGAGGGGTTAGGGG
>RFIF01000349.1 GCA_003695655.1 Cyanobacteria bacterium J069 | reverse complement strand
GGTTAAGGCAGCATTTTTGTGGAGTTTCATCTGTCACACTAAAACTCTATATGCGTATGCTAACTTAATCTGTCATTACACTTACGCAGTTGGATGATTTTTCGCGGGTGCAGCCCGCGAAAAATCATCCAGAATCTACAGAACTCGTTTCAACTGCGTAAGTCCTGACATTATGAGGTTTTTGCATCATGAAAACGCGCAAACTGGGACAACTCGAAGTGTCTGCGATCGGGCTGGGCTGTATGGGCATGTCGGAGTTTTATAGCGGGCGAGACGAGGCAGAGGCGATCGCCACGCTGCACCGCTCCATCGAATTAGGCGTCACCTTCCTGGACACGGCGGATATGTATGGCCCCTTTACAAATGAGGAATTGGTCGGTCGCGCGATTAAAGACCGTCGCGATCAGGTCGTGCTGGCGACAAAGTTTGGCAATGTGCGGACGGTCAGCGGCGGCTGGGGCGGTGTCAACGGCAAGCCAGAATACGTGAAGCAGTGCTGTGAGGATTCGCTGCGGCGGCTGGGGGTGGAGGTGATCGACCTTTACTATCAGCACCGGGTTGATCCGACGGTGCCGATTGAGGAGACGATCGGCGCGATGGCGGAGCTGGTGCAGGCGGGTAAGGTGCGCTATCTCGGCATGTCGGAGGCTGCGCCCGCAACGATTCGTCGGGCGGCGGCGGTGCATCCGATCAGCGCTTTGCAAACGGAATACTCGCTTTGGAGCCGGGAGCCGGAGGATGAGATTTTGCCGACGGTGCGCGAGTTGGGGATTGGCTTTGTGGCTTACAGTCCGCTGGGGCGAGGCTTTTTGACGGGGGCTTTCCAAAGTCCTGATGATTTTGCGCCGGATGATTATCGCCGCCATGCGCCTCGGTTTCAGGGCGAAAATTTTGCCAAAAATCTGGCGCTGGTGGATAAGGTGAAGGACATTGCGGCGGGTAAGGGGATTGAGCCTTCGCAGTTGGCGATCGCCTGGCTGCTGGCTCAGGGGGAGGATATCGTGCCGATTCCGGGCACGAAGCGCCGCCAATATTTGGAGGAGAATGCGGCAGCGGTGGATGTGGTGCTGACGGCTGAAGAACTGGCGGCGATTGATGCGGTGATGCCGCAGGGGGTGGCAGCCGGTCTGCGCTATGCCGACATGAGTACCGTCAATCGATAGTATCGATAGTGTCTGCCCCGGTCTTACTCGATCTAAAGGCGGGGGTTAGAGGCGGGGGTTAGGGTGGGGAATCTCTAAAAAGCAGGGGTTTCCCGCCTCTAGAGTAGCCCCTTGCCAGAGCGTAATGTGATTCCTTTCCCAGTACAACCGCACTCTATTCTGCATCGTCCTTTGCTACAGTAAGCCTTAGAGACTTGCCCAAAGACTGGCTCAAAGACTGGCTCAAAGACTGGCTCAAAGACTTGCCCAATCTCCCGGTTGTTCATGACTGCCCCGAATGCGATCGCGCCGACACCGCCCGTCCTGCGCCCCTACCAGGTGCAGTTGATCAAAGACCTGTATACCCAGTTGGGCGAGGGCTACAAACGGGTCGCCGTGATTGCCGGAACGGGCGCAGGCAAGACGGTGATTGCGGGACAAATCTGCGCCCATGCCGAGGCGCGGGGCTGCCGGCTGCTGTTTTTGGTGCATCTAGACGTACTGGTGGGGCAGACCTACGACAAGATGCAAGCCTTTGGGCTGCACTGCGGCTTTATCAAAGCGGGCTGGAAGGAAGACCCGACCGCGCCGATTCAGATCGCCAGCGTGCAAACCATGACCAAGCGCCACTGGTGGAAAAAGTGGCACGCCGATGTGGTGCTGTTTGACGAGGCGCATACGACGGTGTTTAGCCAGGTGGGGCAGCAGGTGTTATACAAAACCCACCCCAATTCCGTGCATCTAGCGCTGACGGCCACGCCCTACCGCCTGGGCAAATCGCAACTGGGCGACCACATGGAAACGCTGGTGGCGTCGCCTGTGCCGTCGGTGTTGCAAAAGATGGGCTATCTGGCTCCGGTGAAATATTATGGGCTGTCGGCAGAGCACCAGGTGGATCTGTCGGGCGTGGGCACGGTGGCGGGTGACTATGACGAGCGGGCGCTGAAGAATGCGTGCGATCGCCCCGAATTAGTCGAACGCATTGTCGAAGAATGGCTGCGGCTGGTGCCCGACAAGCGGACGATCGCCTTTTGCGTCGATGTGGAACATGCTCGACACGTCGCCGAAGCCTTTAACGACGCCCAGGTGCCTGCGGCGGTGGTGGATGGCGAAACACCGATTAAGGATCGCCAAAAGCTCTATGCTGACTTGCGAGACGGGCGCATTTTGGTGCTTACCTCTTGCAACGTGATCAGCATTGGTTTTGATGAACCCAGCGTAGAAGTTGGCTTGCTGCTGCGTCCCACCCAGTCGCGGGCCTTGCACCACCAGCAAATCGGCCGTGTCATGCGGATTTCGCCCCACACGGGCAAGCTGCACGGCACGATTCTCGACCAGGCTGGCAATCTGGCGCGGCTGGGCTTCCCAGAAGACATCCAGTTCTATCACCTGCCCACGCGAGAAGACTCTGAAACCAAGGGCATGGGCAGCGCGCCCACAAAGCAGTGTCCCTGCTGTGGCCGGATTGTGCTGATTTTTCTAATGACCTGCCCTGACTGCAAGCACGAATGGCTGGACGAGAGCCAGGTGTGCCTCGATGACCTGGCGGAAGTGCTGAGCGAGGAGCAGGTGCAGATGATGGAGGAGCAAGAAATGGTGCGCTTTTTCCACGCTCAGCGCAAACGCAGCTATCAGGAGGGTGCGGCCCCGTCCTGGAGCGATCGCCGCTTTTTTGAAAAATTCAACTGCCTGCCCAAGGATGCCTGGTGTCTGGGGTCTATCTTTGGTCACGCGCCCACCGTTGAGAATCAGCACGACTATAAGCGCTATCTGATGGCGATCGCCCAGCGTCAGGGCAAGTCAATTTCCTGGGTGATCAGCGAGTTTCAGAAAGAATTTGGCACCCACGGCTGGGAAGCGATTTTTCTCAATGGCGTTTAAAAGCGTTTAAAAGCAAGAAGCAGACAGCCAGTAGCCCCCACCGCTGCCTGCTCCTGCGAGAGTGATCGAAGTCACCCTCCCGTTTAGAATAAACGCTCTGGAGATAAATGGTATGGGTACAACCATTGATTTTTAAAAAGAAATGTCAGGAACTCTGGGAACTTAGGAGCTGGAGATTCACATTGAGGAATGAAAACTTGAAGGATGAAAACTTGAGGGATGAAAACCGGAATGTTTGGACTCCCTGCCGTCACCATTCATCCCTCACCCTGCCGCTTTCGCCCCGGCTTCTCCAGCTTTCACCCCGGCTTCTCCAAACGCATAGGCCGCCATACTCAGAATGCCGTAGGTCGTGCTGTGGTGCAGTTGGGTTCCCCGGCCGCCGCCAGCGCCCAGCGCCACCAGCAGCGGCAAGAAATGTTCTTCGCTGGGATGGTTTTGGGCGGCGTGAGGCGCAACCTGGCGATAGCTGAGCAGGGCGTCTACGTCACCCTGGGCGATCGCCGCTTCTAGCCACTGGTCAAACTCTGTCACCCAGGCGGGCGGCGCGGCATCAAAGGTATAACCGCCAAACGCCCGCAGATTATGCGTTGCGGCTCCGCTGGCGAGAATCAGCACCGCTTCCTGACGCAGAGGGGCGATCGCCTGTCCCAGTTGCAGGTGATGTTGCAGGTGATGTGCCGCGCCCAGCCCCGGCTGCACCGAGAGCTGTGTTAAAGGAATATCGGCATCGGGATACATCAGCAGCAGCGGCTCCCACGCGCCGTGATCCAGCCCCCGATCGGGGTCAAGCGTTACGGTCAGTCCCGCTGCGGTCAGCAGCTTGCCCACGCGCTCTGCCAGCTCTGGCGCACCGGGCGCGGGATATTGCAGGGCGTAGGCTTCGGGCGAAAAGCCGTTGAAGTCGTGAATCGTCTGGGGCTGAAGCGCTGTGCTGACGGCGGGCGATCGCGTTTCCCAGTGGGCCGAAACGACGAGAATCGCTTTGGGGCGAGGCAACTGAGCGCCAAGTTGCTTGAGAAAATCGACAGCGGGCGCATCCTGAAACGGCAGATCGGGCGCACCATGAGATACGAAAAGAGATGGGAGAGTCATGAGGGGTTAGGGG
>RFIF01000348.1 GCA_003695655.1 Cyanobacteria bacterium J069 | reverse complement strand
TTGTATATCAGGGGTTTTGGCTTCCGGGAACTGCATTAAGCAGTTTTTCTGAAAGCCCTGCCAGATGGGAGTTTCAGCGACTTAATAAATTAGCTCTAAAAGTTGGCTACTAAACTAATTGCGTACTGGGTTTCGGGATTGC
Organism: Cyanobacteria bacterium J069; assembly: GCA_003695655.1. Taxonomy (GTDB): domain Bacteria; phylum Cyanobacteriota; class Cyanobacteriia; order Elainellales; family Elainellaceae; genus Thermoleptolyngbya. The sequence continues at coordinate 27,692 of RFIF01000348.1, read as the reverse complement.
TGGATTTTGAAATTCTTGGATTTTGGAATTCCTGGGTCTTGGAGATTGCCAGGTTTCAAGATTGCTAAGTTTGGGGGTCACATTGGGGGTCACAAAGGTTTCGAGGTGAGGACGAGGCGGAGCTTGGCATGAATCAGGTTGAGCTGGGCCAGTCCCAAATCTACATCCCCCTCAACCACCACCCCCGTATTCAGCAGGCGATCGAGCAGTTCTAGAATCGACGGATTTGTAGACTGCTCGCCAGGATAGTAGCCCCCTGCCTTGGGCAATAGCGTGCCGATTTCGCCCAGATCGATGTTCAGATCTGCCGGATCAACCTCAAACACATCGCAAAGGTGGACAACCTGCTCCTCTAGCTTTCGGAGGCTCTCGGCGGCCCGATCCAGATCAGCATCGCTCAGCAGACCATCTTCCATGCGGCGAATTACCTGCGCCTCCATAAGCTGGCGCACCAGCTCTACCACCGTAAGCAGCAGCGGTGCCAACCCCGCATCTGACTTGCCAGCAGGCGCTAAAGAGACATCAGCCGGGGAGATATCAGCCGGGGAGACAGCAACCGGGGAGACATCAGCAGACGAAATATCAGCAGGCGGCGCTACCGGATTGGATGCCAGGGGCAAATCGGCGGCAGCGGGAGCAGATGCAGGTTTTGTTGCGAAATGGGGAGGTTCCATGCCTCCATCATGCCCAAAAATTATCAAGTTTCCCCGTCAATTGTTACGCTCTCCGTCACAATCTGTGTCGTCTTGTGTTCGCGATGTACCTGCGGCGGATGAGATGAGTATGGTATAGAAAATGAAGAAAACCTTAAGGAGGCGATATGAGTCCTCTAATACTCCGACAGCTTTGGATGGTGGTAGACGAAGCCCAATCCAGCATATTGCTGAATATGGATGATCACAGCCTGACCAAGTGGCTATTAGGACAATTTTACCAAAGGCGATCGCTCGATCCCGGCGAGTCTGACCTCCTCTGCGAATACATCCGTCATCGGATTCCGCTCATCCGCGAGCTAGCACAAGGACGTTAATCAGTCTGGTCTAGTCCTATGAATTGGTCGGGACTTGGCATATCCTGATCCACACCCGATTCACACCTTGATCTACAAGTATTCTGCATCCACGCTCACAGTGCAGCCATAGTTTCGTCCTCACCCTCAACTAAAAACTAAGTCTCACCTAATCTCATCAGATTGCTCTCGTTTGACTTGCTCTCGTTTGACTTACTGCTGTCTGCACCCAAGCTCATCACAGTGCAGCTATTAATCACAGCGCGGCTATTAATAATCTATCCTCGTCGTTCAAGTTAGAACGCCTGTGACTGGCTTGTTGACTGCACCCCCCGGTGCAGCAATGTCCCCCTCGGTTGAATTCATTTACCTAGTTCACGATTGACCTGCCTTCATCTCGCACCCACTTCATCTCGCACCCAATTTATCTCGCACCTGTTCATCTCACACCAGCCAGTCGCACCCATCAAAGCTGCACTCGCCCCAACAGTGCAGCTTTGATGTACCAAGCAGCTTTGATGTACCAAGATGCACCAACTTTTTCATCTGAATAAGGGTTTGTCTGGGCGTTTTGACCGATCGCTGAAACCAGAAAATGTATAGCAGAATACAAACGGAATTGCCAAAGCAGTAGACTGTTAAGAATGTTCAAAGCAGTAGGTTGGGAGAACGCTACTCTGTTTGCCCTGGCAGATGCCTGGCTCTGGATTGCAGATAGACTTCTTCCAAGCAGGTTGCTATCGTGATGACCTTCTGAAGTTCTGTTTGTTGAGAAGTGAGTGAAATAACTATGCGTAAATGGGGTTCTTTGCTACTGGCGGCCAGCCTGTCTGTAGCCGCAATCTCTGCTTGTACCTCAGCGCCTACGGATACGACTGCATCTCCGGGGGCGGAGGGGGCCTCTCCGGCAGCAACGGCTGCTGGTGGTAGCCGTTTGGATATGGTGCTCCAGCGAGGCACGCTGATCTGCGGCGTTGAGGGAACGATTCCTGGATTCAGCTTTGTTGACCCCAGCGGCACCTACTCTGGGCTAGATGTCGATGTTTGCCGAGCGATCGCCGCTGCCGTCTTTGGCACATCAGAAAATATCGACAGCAAAATTGAGTTCCGCAACCTCGACTCGACGGCACGCTTTCCGGCTGTGCAAAACGGCGAGGTCGATGTGCTGTCGCGCAACACAACCTGGACTTCTAGCCGAGATGCGGCTGGTGGAAATGGTCTGGAGTTTGCACCCACCAGCTTCTATGACGGGCAAGGTCTATTGGTGAGCAAAGCGAGCGGCATCCAGGATATCGCTGGTTTGGCGGGCAAGGCGGTGTGTGTGGAAACGGGCACCACCACCGAGCTGAACCTGGCAAGCCGTACCAAAGAAGCAGGCGTGACCATCAATGAAGTGAAGTTCCAGGATTCCAACGCGGCGATCGCTGCCTTTGCCGAAGGACGCTGCGAAGCCTTTACCTCTGACCGCTCTCAGCTCGCCGCCAAGCGCACCTCGCTACCCAACCCCGACGACTACGTGCTGCTTGATGTAGTCATGTCGAAAGAGCCGCTGGGCCCTGTGACCATCAACGGCGACTCCCGCTGGTATGACGTGGTCAAGTGGGTCACGTTTGGTCTGATTCAGGCGGAGGAGTTTGGCATCACCCAGGCCAACGTCGATCAAATGCTGCAAGACCCCAACCCTGACATTCAGAACTTCCTGGGTGTGCAGGGTGAACTGGGTCAGCAGCTGGGTCTGCCCGCAGACTTTATGGTGCATGTGATCAAAGCCGTCGGCAACTACGGTGAGATTTACGAGCGCAACGTCGGCGAAGGCTCAGAGCTAAACATTCCCCGTGGCCCCAACGAGCTATGGACGAATGGCGGTCTGATGTACTCTCCTCCGTTCCGCTAGGATTTGCTCCAGGTTCCTAAAACCTTTCTGGACTGCATGACCTGAAGTCTTATTTTCGGACATGCAGTCCTTGCAAGAATGCCAAGAGAGCAATGCCAAGAGGGCAATGCCAAGAGGGCAGGTTGCGCCAACAGAAAACAGTCGTCACTGGCTGCGGTGTTGCAAAGCCTGCCCTTCCTGGTATCTTGTCTGCAAAGGGCTGACTCACGGGTTGCCCCAAATGCAGCGGCAAGCTAACTCCAGCCATACGCTGACCCATCGCAAGTGTGACAGACGAGCATGACGCAATCTACTGACAGCAGCGAGAAGATTCCCTTTTGGCGAGACGATCGCGTCTGGCGCATTCTCATTCAGATCGCCGTATTGGGCCTTGTGTTGCTGATCGGCTCGATCCTGGTGGGCAATATGTTCCGCAACCTAGCGCAGCTTGGGCGGCAATTTAATTTCAGCTTTTTGCAAAACCAGGCAGGGTTTAATATTGGCGAAACCATTGTGCCCTATCAAACCAATGACAAGTATTGGTGGGCGCTGGTTGTCGGCTTTCTAAACACGCTGCGGCTGATCTTGCTGGGCTTTGTGCTGGCGACTGCGATTGGCGTGTTGGCAGGCATCGCCAGTTTCTCTGACAACTGGCTGCTAAAAAAGCTGAACTGGGTCTATGTGGAAGTCGTCCGCAATATTCCGCTGCTGCTTCAGCTCTTTTTCTGGATTTTTGTGGTGTTTTACGGGCTGGCGAGTCAAAAGTCGCCGGCTGATCCGCCCACCTCTTTGCTGGGCGCGGGCTATATCAACAAGACAGGGCTTTACATTCCCTGGCCCGGTAGCGGTGTTGGCGATTTGCTGGCGCTGCTGGGTTTGGTGGTGGGGGCGATCGCCGCTTTTTTGGTCTGGCGCTGGCGGATGAAGCTGATGGAAACCGCAGGCGCACTGGGCAAAACGCAGCAGTGGATGTTGATCGGGCTGGCGATCGCTGGTCTGCTGGTATTTCTGTTTGGGCTGGGCTGGCAAATGCCTGTCGTTGGAGATGGCAACTCCGTTGCGGGCGGTCTGCGCATTTCGCTGGAATATGCAGCCGTTCTGGCCGGCCTGTCGTTTTACACGGGCGCATTTATCGCCGAAATTGTCCGCGCAGGCATTCAGTCGGTGTCGAAAGGGCAATGGGAAGCGGCTCGTGCGCTGGGATTGCACACTGGACTGGCCATGCAGCTTGTCGTGCTGCCACAAGCCCTGCGCGTGATCATTCCCTCGCTCAATAGCCAATATCAAAACCTGGCAAAGAACTCGACCCTGGCGCTGGCGATTGGCTATCCCGACTTTTTCTCCACCTTCCAGACGACCCAAAACCAGACGGGTCGAGCCGTTGAGATGATTCTCATCCTGATGGCGGTTTATTTGCTGGTCAACCTGGTGATTACCACAGTGATGAACCAGTTTAACCAGGCCGTGCAGCTTAAAGAGCGATAACCCGTTGTTAGGGATCAGGGGTCAGGGTTTAGGAATCAGGAAATCTCTAAGCCTTCCCCTGCTTCCCTTGCGTCCGCTCTCTGACCCCTGAAACCTGACCCCCAAAACCTAATCCCTAACCCCTTGACCTCTGAAACCCGACCGCCATGACGACGAGCTTTCCCCCTGCCTCTACTTCTCGGCCGCCCCTCGCGCAAATTGGCCCGGTTGCCTGGGTTCGCAAAAACCTGTTTAACTCCTGGTTTAATAGCATCCTCACCATTTTGCTGGGGCTGATCTTGGGCAACACGCTGGTGAGCTTTGTCCGCTGGGCGTTTTCGCTGGCCCAGTGGCAGGTGATTCCAGCAAACCTGCCGCTGTATTTTGTGGGTCGCTTTCCGGCGAGTGAGTATTGGCGGATTTGGGTGCTGGTGGCGCTGCTGGCGGCGCTAGCGGGGCAGACCTGGGGCATCTTGGCAAAAACAGCGCCACGCTTGTTTAGTCGGCCCGTGCTGATTGGGCTGGCGATCGCCGCTTTGATTGCCGTCATCTTTCCCACGCCGCTGCCCTATCGGCTGCTGATCATTGGCATTGAGGTATTGGTGGCGGCGAGTGCCTGGTTTGGTTGGCAGATGGCCAGCAAAGTTCCCAGCTTCGGCAAGTGGCTGGCCATTGCCTGGGCGATCGCCCTGCCGATTGCGCTGTGGCTGCTGCTGGGCGGGTTTGGTCTGCGCCCGGTGAATATCAACGACTGGGGCGGCATGTTGCTGACGGTGTTTGTGTCGGTGGTCAGTATTTTGCTATCGTTTCCGCTGGGCATTTTGCTGGCGCTGGGTCGGCAAAGCACGCTGCCGGTCATCCGCTGGCTGTCTACGGCCTATATCGAAGTGGTGCGCGGGCTGCCGCTGCTATCGATTCTGTTTTTTGCGTCGGTGATGGTGCCGCTGTTTATTCCTAGCAACATCCGGCTGAATCTAGTGATGCGCGCCATTATTGGTCTGACGCTGTTTACTGCTGCGTATCTAGCAGAAACTATTCGCGGTGGGCTGCAATCGATCCCTCGCGGCCAAACCGAAGCCTCTCGCGCTCTAGGCCTCAGCACGCCGCTGACGCTGGGGCTGGTGGTGCTGCCGCAGGCGCTCAAGGTGTCGATTCCGGCGATCGTGGGTCTGTTTATCAGCCTCCTGCAAGACACCACGCTGCTGCTGATCATTGGCTTGTTTGAGCTGTTGGGCATCAGCCGCTCCATCCTGGCAAACCCACAGTTCATCGGGCGCTATGCCGAGGCGTATCTGTTCATCGGACTAATTTTCTGGGTGCTGTGCTACGCCATGTCTTGGGGCAGCCGCCGACTAGAGCAGAGCCTGAACACGACTCATTAGGGCAGGACTTACGCAGTTGAAACGAGTTCTGTAGATTCTGGATGATTTTTCGCGGGCTGCGCCCGCGAAAAATCATCCAACTGCGTAAGTCCTATAGGGGTTAAGGATCAGGGGTTAGGGGCCGGGCGCGTGGCAAGACCAGCGACGCGGGCAGATTAGAGCCACGCCTATGGGCGCAAAACCCGCCGTCGCAGGTTGAAAGACCAAGTCGTAGAGTCAGCTAGGCAAAAGTTTTGTTAGTCAATTAGGGAGTAGGGCTAAATGCTGGGTAGCTCGGAAGCTCGAGTATTTTGTTCCTGTTGAATCCTACAACTGTTAAATCCTACATTTGAGCAATGTAGTCCACATATGGCGATCGCCACCCTGCTTGGCATTTTACTTTGAGTTACTTTGAGGCTCGTGCTTCAAATCCGGCGATCGCCGTGTGCAGGGTCAAATATACCCGATCTGCCCCAATTTTCTCTAGCAAGCCCGATCGCCGCAGTTGGGCATAGAGGTCTTGCTTGACCCGCGCCAGGGCAAAGGTAATATGGCGGCTGGCTAGCTCGTCGGAAAACTCCGAGAGCATGTCGGCGGCGGTGATGTCGATTTCGACGATCGCCTCGGTGTTCAGCACAAACCACTCGACGGGAACGCGCTCTGCGGCGATCGCTGCCAGGGCCCGCTGCTTAAAGTCTTCCGCATTGGCAAAGCAGAGCGGCGCGTCGTAGCGATAGATAACCAGACCAGGAATCGTGACTGCGCCGGGCCAGTCATTGATGTCATGCAGGCCGGGCACATCGGGCGTGGTTCCCAGAACGGCATCATGGGGGCGCGTAATCCGGGCAAACAGGTCAATCACCGACAGCCCCACGGCGATCGCCACGCCAACCAAAATATCCGTCAGCAGCACGCCGAATAAAGTGGCGATCGCCAGCAAAAACTCGCTCTGGCGAAATCGCCTCAGCCGTTTTAGTTCGGCAAGTTCAATTAGCTTGGTGGCGGCATAAATCACGATCGCCCCCAGCGCCGCCTTAGGAAACAGCGCCAGCAGCGGCCGCAAAACCAGCAGCACGCCAATCACCACCCCAAACGCCACCAGCGAAAACAGTTGCGACTTGCTGCCCAGCGAGTCCCCAATCACCGAACGGCTACCGCTGCTGCTGACGGGAAACCCCTGCATCAGTCCAGTGCCCAGATTAGCCGCGCCCAGCGCCAGCAATTCCTGATTTGCGTCCGTTTCGTAGCCGTTTCGTGTGGCAAAGGCGCGGGCCGTCAGCACATTGTCTGAATAACCCACCACCGCAATGCCCACCGCCGCCGCCAGCAGTGGGGGCAGTTCCGACAGGCTGACTTGGGGCAACACCAGATGCGGCAGTCCAGCGGGGATTTCGCCCACCACGTCAATGCCCCGTTGATCCAACCCCAGCAGCGCAACAGCTGCCGTCGCCAGCAGCACCGCCAGCAGTGGCCCTGGAGCCGTGCGCCACCGCCACTGCACACCAAACAAAAACGCCAGCACCAGCAGCGACAGGAGAAACGTGGGCTGATGAATTTGATCCAACTGGCGGAGAAATTCGCCAAACTGCCCAAATACGTTGTCTGAGGCGATCGCCACGCCACTGATTTTGCCCAACTGCCCGCCAATCATAATCAGCGCCACGCCGGCCATGTAGCCAATCAAAATCGGCTTGGAGAGCAGGTTGGCCAAGAAGCCCAGCCGCAGCAAAGAGCCGGCAATGCACACCAGCCCCACCAGCAGCGCCAGCAGCGCCGCCAAACTGGCATAGCTGCTGGAAGCGGCGGTCACTAGAGGGGCGATCGCCGCTGCGGTCATTACGGCAGTCGTCGATTCTGGCCCCACCGAAAGCTGGGGCGACGACCCCAACACCGCATAAATCAGCAGCGGCGGCAAAATCGCCCACAGCCCCGCCACGGGTTCCACCCCCGCCAGCTCTCCATAAGCCATGCACTGCGGAATCAGGTAGGCCGCCACCGTCACCCCCGCCAGCACATCACCGCGCAGCCAGTCGCGGCGGTAGGCGAGCAGGCGGCTCAACCCCGGCAGTGAAATTGACCCAATTCCTGGCAGCTTGGACTTGACGGACACAGCAGACCCCCGAATCTGGTTAAAAAGAGATTAAATCAGCACAATCTCTAGCCTAACCAAAAGGTGTTGCTGAATACCGTTATTTATCGTTTTGGGATAGCGCTCAGTAACCAGGTTATGGCAAGCCACAAGTCGCAAACTTTAATGCAGCAAAGACTTCAGCCCTGACTCCTGAACCCTAGCACCTGATCCCTGCTATAAACCTTTTCAAAATAGTGGGTGTCTGGCATATCTTCTCGCTGCCCCAAATCGATCCAGCCGTGCTTTTGGTAAAAGGCGATCGCCGATAAGTTCGTCGGACTGGCGCTAAGCCGCACTTTCTGGCAGCCCAGCCGCTGAAAAAAATCGGCTGCATACTGCTCCAACTGCACACCCAAACCCCGCCCCCGCATCGCCGGAATCAGATAAAACAAATTGACATAGCCCACGCTGGCGTCGTGTTTCCAGCGGCTCAGCTCGATTTGTCCTACAATCTGTTCGCCGCTCCATACATGCAAACAACTGTCAGGCAGCGTCAAAATCCTTTGCTCTAGCCACCGCAAATACTGCACCGCTCCGGCTCCATCTGGCTCATAGAACCGCTCCGCCGACCCAAAGCTACACACAAACGCATCAGCCCTGAACTGCACACATAACGAGTGGTGCAGCATCAGGTCGATCGGTCGGAACTCAAGCAGAGCAGAGGGCGAGCGCATTTCTGGGAGAAGAGCAAGGGTGGCTAAGTTTGGGAATCGTAATCGGCATCAGCGCGGCTGGCTTCCCAGCTCAGCAAGGCCGACTTGCGCGTCAGCCCCCAGCGATAGCCGCCCAGCTCACCCGACTCGCGAATAACGCGATGGCAAGGAATCAGCAGCGCCACCGGATTGCTGCCGATCGCATTCCCAACGGCACGGCTGGCTGTAGGGCGACCGACATGCTGAGCGATCTGGCGATAGGTGCTGAGGCTGCCGGGGGGAAGGGCCAGCAGCGATCGCCACACCTGGACTTGAAAATTGGTGCCCTTGACCCAGAGGCTCACGGGCTGAGGATTGCTGAGCGGGTTAAGGAGGCGATCGCCCACAGGTTGCGTCGCTGTCGGGTCATACTGCAAATTCGCCTGGGGCCACGCCTGCCGCAGTAGCGCTTCACCCTCTGCCTGGGCAGCATCGCCCGTTTCCTCTAAAAACAGCAGATTGCAAACGCCCCGTGTCGTGGTTGCAATCAGCGCCGAGCCAAACCGCGTGGGGTGAATGCCGTAGTGGATATCCAGCCCCGCCCCACCAGCCTTGTATTCCCCCGGCGACATTGCCTCCAGCGACACAAACAGGTCATGCAGCCGCCCCGGACTAGACAGCCCCGCCGCCATCGTCAAGTCCAGCAGATTCGCCGTTTCGGCAATTTTGGACTTGGCATATTCCACCGTCAGATATTGCAAAAAGCGTTTGGGGCTGATGCCTGCCCACCGGGTAAACAGCCGCTGGAGGTGCGCCTCGCTAAGGTGGACATGCTGGGCAACGGCGGCCAGGCTGGGCTGGTCGCGGTAGTGCGTCTGCAAGAAGGCGATCGCCGCTGCAATGGACTGATAATCTTCCAGATCACGGAGCAGCATGGCGCTTGGGGCGGACTGAAGGATATTCATAGCAGTAATTCTGACTCATCTGCCTACTCTAGCGATCGCCCCTGGCAAAACTCCACCCGGTTTTTGCGATCTTGCAGCCTATTCCTCAAAAGCACGGATCTTTCGCTTTTTGGGCGGATTACGTCCATATATTTCTCCAGGCGTTCGGTTTCTTGCCTCGGTTAGCCTCAGAAAGGCTGTAGCTGCCGTTTCAGACCTGCTTCCAGTTTTGGAAATCACTGCCTCAGGGTTGTTCTTTCTACTCAATCTCTATGCATTTCTCCTTACAGTACCGACCGCTTCGTTGGATCACCTTGACCGTCCTCTCTGCTTCATCACTCCTGGGGCCTCAGCCCAACCGTGGCTTTACCCAGACCGTCAGCCCAGAGGCGGCCCAAGCAGCACTTCAGCAATCAGTTTGCCTGAATGATTGGCATCAAGCCATTTATGCAGTGAACTTGCTGATCGGCTCATCCAGCACCTCACCCGCCATGCGCGAGCAGTGGGTGCGCTATCGTCGCCAGCTTCAAGACTATCAAACGCTGCGAACCACGTTCGACATGAGCCATTCGGCAGAGTGTGCAGCGGCGATCGCCCAAGCCCGCCAGGCCGCCGCCGCCCAGCCAGCCGTCCCAGCCCGCCCGCTCGACTGGGATCGGGCCACCGCCGGATTTCGCCAGTCCCCAGCGATCGCCCAAAGTCGTTCCCAAGTCACCACACCTGCCGCATCCGGACGCAGCACCGCTAGCCGGAACAGCGCAAACTGCGGAGACTTGATGAACCCAGGCAGTAGCGAACGCCGAGTGGCTACGGGTTCAGTCAGCAGTCGCTGGAACTATGCCATCTTTCAGGAATCGAGCAATCAATACTACCTGCGGCACTGGGAGCAGGCCGACTGCAACCGCCAAGGGACTACACGCAGCTACAGCACTCAGCAAGATGCCTATCGCGCATTTATCTGTCGGCATGTTCGCGAACGGTGCGAGGACTAGAGAAGTCGCTTATTCAAGACGGGTCATGGGCTAAAAACCACTTGGCAAACCTGTCAAGCAGGCTGCTGGTGCTGCGTCCCAATGCGATCGCAAAATTTGAGGGCGATCGCCGTTTCTGAGGGTGTGGTTTCTGAGAGTGCTGGGAAATCCTGGAGCGATCTTGGGCGACAGAAAAACCTGTAAGCCTTTACCAGATCAGCTTTTGGCCCCTGCCCCTGACTGCTATCAGGCGATCGCGCATTCAATCACGCATTCAATTCAACAGCCTTTCACCTTTCGCCATCCCGTTCGCCATCAACCATTGGGGCACCATGGCACAATTTCTCCGTCGGTGCCTTCATGATTAATGGAATGTAATTTATATAGAAGGTAATTTACAGAGTGTATTTGTGGTTCCGGCCAATCGCGCTAGGCTTAGACATGAGCGTTTTCTAAGACTGCCTCCGCTTCCAAGCGTCAGACTACAATTTCGGACGATCTAACTCGCCCAACCTGACCCACCCAAAACTCATCATCCCTGCCTTTCGTCTCGTTCTCAGGAAAGACTACGATAAATATATCGAACAATTGATATAAAAAGAGGTTGGATTCTCATCCTCCCTATTGCCCCCATATTGATAGATGCCCAAAATTGTTGATCACGAAGAATATCGCAAAGAGCTGCTGAGCAAGTGTTTTGAGCTGATCGCCGAAAAAGGCTACAACGCGGTCACGATGCGGCAAATTGCGCAGGGCATCGGTGTATCGACAGGCACGCTCTATCACTATTTCCCCAGCAAAGAGAGCCTGTTTGAGCAGCTTGTGGGGTTTGTCTGCGAGCAAGATTCCTTCGAGTTCATGTCCCGCACAGCGCACTTAGAAACGGCGCAGGAGCGGCTTAAGGTCGGATTTGACTGGCTAACAGAGCGCGAGGAGTATTTTCAACATCAGACCTTAATGATGCTGGACTTTGCCCGCCAGCTTCACCGAGAAGAAGTGAACCAAAATCAGGCACTGCAAAACTCTGCGGAAAACATGGAGCAGGGCATGATGAGGTGCCTAGGAATTGAGGATGTTGAGTTGGTTCAGCTATTGGGGAATTTTGTGGACGGAATTTTGCTGCGGCGAATCTATGCGGGCGATCGCGTCTCTTTACCTCGCCAAGCAGCCCTGCTAAGCGACATGCTGCAAGCCTATCTGGAATCCCAACAGGCAAAAAACAGGGAAAACTCAGACCACAACCCCAATAAAACCTCCAGGAAAATTGCCCCCTAACCCTCTAATCTGGGCAACATCTTCGACACCGCTACTTTAGGTTGACAAAGACGTTAGTTGGCAAAGACGTTAGTTGGCAAAGACGTTAGTTGGCAAAGACGTTAGTTGGCAAAGACGTTAGTTGACCTGAACTATTGCCTGAAAGATTACCTCGAACGAAAAAGCTAACTCACTTTTCTAAAGCTGCTGTTTCCTAGTTGTTCTTCCCTGTGAAGTTTTTTTGGAAAAGGGAGTGACAAATCGCAACAATCCGCCTATATTGTTTTTATAACTCCTGTTCGATATAAATTGATGGCACTGATGGCGATCGCGCTTACTCCTGGTTTACGCTAGCTGAGCAGACTCCATCTCTTCGAGGGATTATAGTTTGGCCGACTCTATGCCTCGTCAACTCCTCCAATCGCGATTCAAAATCCCTGATTGGGTCTGGTTATGGCTTGATCTTCATCCTGAAAATCTTTCTTTAAAATTAAAATTGCTCACCCCCCACACATAACTGAGCAATAATTTTTTCCAAAAAAGACTGACTTGTTTATGATGGCCGGTCTTCAGCACCCTTTTTTTAGTAGCCCTTTTTAGGAGTGGTTCTTAGGGATCGTGTTGGCCTATCAATCTCTTGATGCCTGGCTAGAATTATATCGAACGGTCGATATGCAAAACTAATCACTCCCTATGCGCCGAAAATCTTTACCAAAATCGTGCCGCGCTGGCTGCCTAGATGCTTTGGCGATCGCCCTTACAACCCCTCCCAGCGGCCGTCCCTGGCTCTGCCTTTAGCCAAATGCATTGAACCAGATTTGCTGAACGTTCCAATGTTTAATGCTCAGAACAGTTGTTGAGTTACGTGATCTTCTTGAATCCCCTTAGGTGTTTTTTATGCAACCAATGACTCAGTCGCCTCACACTCAGTCCAACCTCAAGCTGGCATTTCTGCCCGTTAAACAACCCCGTCGTCGTGCATCTAGCGTCCTCTCTGGGCGAGAGCGCGAAGTACTGCAACTGATCGTAGACGGATGCCGCACGTCTGATATTGCGCAGCGACTTCACCTTAGCCAAAACACCGTAAAAGTGCATGTGCGCAACATTTTCAATAAGTTTGGCGTGAACGATCGCGTGCAAATGGTCGTCCATGCTTTTCGAGAAGGACTTGTTAACTAGCCGATTCAGTAAATCGGCTCCGTAAGTAAACTCAGTAAGTAAATAGATGCAAAAGATGCAAAAAAGAGGCGGAGTGCGTAATGCAACTCCTCACCTGCGAACAGCAACATACCAGCTTCATACCCGCATATAATCACTAGGGTTTACTGGGTTTTGGGTTTCGCTGGGTTTAAAGATGGCGATCGCATCCTTGCCAAGAAAGATGGACACCTTTTGCAAAGAGTGAAAATTGGGATTCAGGGCTGAAACTTTCACTCGGATGCGGCTCTATAAAGACGCGGTCTATAAAAAAATGAAAGCGCTGTAGGACAACGCTTTCATGAATCAGGACTCATCAAGTTGCGAAATTTGTGAAATTTTAGAAGCAGGAATCGGAAGATTAATCCTAACCCTCCTCAACCCTGGCTTAGGCTTCTGCTTCCGCAGACTTCTGCTCTTTATTCGATTTGTATTGCAGCAGCACCTGAGACAATTCTGTTGCCACTAGCGTGATGAGCAGCGCATCATCAATCTGACCCAGGAACGGAATCATGTCTGGTGAAATATCCAGAGGGCTGATCAGATAAATCAGCGATGCACCCACCACCCACCAGCGATACTTCGGATTCGCCACTAGCTTGCGGATGAATCCATAAAATGGTTGAGCGAAAAAATTCTTCATTGCAGTGACTCGATTAGCTTGACCACGACCTTACAATACTCATCATCGTGGATCGCTCCGCCGTTTGGAAGCGCGAATAGGTGCGGTTTCCAAGGCTATTTCGGGGGTGAAAACCTCATACCAAGCTACAAGATATGTACGCGGGATCAATCAGTTAAAGCACCAGGAAAGGGATGCCAGAGAGATGCCTATAGATGCATCTATATATCTATATACTGATGCTCATAACATGCCGCAATATATTGCCGCAGCCACGCATCCGACTAGCCACGCATCAACCAAACATCGTTGCCAAGTATCCTAACCAAGCACCGTAGCCAAACAAACCTGAGACAAACGGAAGGAATAGAGAAATAGCTGATATTCCCCTACCCCTAAATTCGGTATTTGAGGGCTAAACGCTTCCAAGGCTAAGCTTCCAGCCTGTGCTGACAGCCTGAGATGCAGGCTTAATCCTAAGATGCAAGAGATGCAAGCATAATTATTTCAAGTTTAATACGGCTGATCTATGGATTCGTCCTTGGTGTTGGTGCGGCGTTCCGGAGTTTCCCGATTAAATCGCATATGAACCGCCCGAGTTTGCACCCCGTCGGCCGCCACCGCCAGAATGGGAAAGTCTAACATGCCATCCTGGAAGGACATTTGGAATCGGAACGTGCCGTCAGGATTTAGTTTTACAGGACGGCCGGCGATCGTTACAGATGCATCGGGTTCCGTAGCGCCGTAGATAATTAGCTCTGCATCGGCAACGAGCCAGAACTTGCGTGCTCGAATGGGCGGCATGGAGCCAAAGAAGCCAATGCCCGACATCCCAATGCCAGAGAAATTCGGCATCCCAATCCCTGACTGGCTATAGCTCCCTGCTCCTGACTGAGTATAGAGACCCACTCCTGACTCGGTATACATGCCGACGCCCGACATTCGCGCGTAGCTGGTCGGACCCGGATAGCCCATACCCACACCAGATTGGGTATACATGCCAACACCCAACATGCCAACACCCGACATGCTAACACCCGACATGCCAACACCCGACATGCCCGCACCAGATTGGGTATACATCCCAACACCCGACATGCCGACGCCCGACATTGTGTAGACGGCTGCCCCTGATTGGGTATACATACCCGCACCAGATTGGGTATACATCCCAACACCCGACATGCCCGCGCCCGATTGGGTATACCTGCCGACGCCTGACATGCCCACGCCCGATTGGGTATACCTGCCGACGCCTGACATGCCCACGCCCGATTGGGTATACCTGCCGACGCCGGATTCCGTTTTGCCAGACCACATGCCCATCTCCGCAGGCATGACGAAAGAGCTGAGCGCTGCGCCAGAGGCTTGCATAGAGCTAAGGGCTGCGCCAGATTCCATGTGAACATAGCTGCTGAGTGCTGCGCCAGAGGCTTGCATAGAGCTAAGGGCTGCGCCAGATTCCATCTGATGTGAGCCTTGCACGGAGCCGGGAACCTGTTGCATTGAGCCGTAGAGCGAACCGGCCAGGCGCATCGCCTCAGCAGACTCGGCCATGTCAAAGATTTCATCGTAGATAGGGTTGCCAGTATCAGCGACTCGTCGTCCAGGCGGAATCAGCTTGAGGAAAGTCTTGCCACGACGGTCTTCATCCCAGCCCAGAGTAATGAACTGATCTTCAAACCAATCGGAGGGATAAACCGGCGGAATGCGAACTGCATTTGAGCGGGCCAGCACAAGCCATGTTCCGGCGACAGTGAGATAGCCAATTTCAACTAAATAGTCGCGATCGCTTACCGGAATGGGCAAATACCAATCGCGAGCTAGCTCATCGCAATCATATTGCTGCACGCTGTGGGGGCGTTGGCTATTCGCATCAATATCGGTTACGTCATAAAGCCGCAAGGCGAGGCGCTGTCCGCCTTGTCCACGCAGTAGGGCCTTATGCTGGTCGGGGACATCCCAATATGTATATGCCCACTGGGGATCGCGAGGCAGCAATACAATGCGGCTTTCACCATATCCGTCGGGCAGATCGGGTAGGTTCGCGTCAACATCTGCCAACTGCTCAGCCGACAGGTCAGTTTGCCCAACATCAAACTTGGTCGCTTCTACGGCAGACTGGTCATCTTCTTTGGCGAGCGCGGCCATCATGGCTGCCCCAGCCGCCAGGGTTGCTCCGGTGCCGAGTGCGGCGGCGGCCGGCACTGCTGCAGGAGCCGCTGCTGGGGGCACTGCTGCTAGGGGCACCGCTGCTGGCGGTGTAGTCAGAGTTGGTTCTGGAACGACGGGGGTGGCTGGGGTTGACAGCGCAGACGGAGTAACTGAAGCCTCTGGTGCGGCGGCAGCCTTTAAATCAGCCGTGGGCACGCGTACCGAGTTTGACCGAGCCAGTTTGAGCCAGCGGCCCTCACTAGTGGTGTAGCCGATTTCCGCCAGGTAGTCGCGATCGCCCGCCATAATTGGCACATGTCGATCGGAATCGACTTCAGCCACATCATATTCTTGAATACTGTGGGCAGCCTGCCGATCCAAATCGATGTCCGTCACGTCATAAATCCTCAGCTTCAAATGTTGCCCGCCCTGACGTTGCAATTCTGCCTTGTGGGCGTCTGGAGTTTCCCAATAGGCATAGGCATCTTCGGTCGTGCGCGGCGTCAGCACAATCCGGCTTTGGCGACTGGGGCGGGGCGGCACAATGGCAGAGAAGGATCGCGCTGGCTCTGTGACTACTGGCGCAACGGCCTCGCGCCGTTTGAACAGCCCCAGCAGCAGCGGCAGCGCCCCCAACAGCAGTAGCGCCAGCCAGGGCAACCATCCTTCGGGTTGAGGCGTCGAAGGGGGTGAGCTTACAGGTGCGGCGGCGGGCGCTGCGTCAACCACAGCGGGAGCAGGCGTTGCTGGAGGCGCGACTGGAGCCGCCGCTGGAGCCAACGCAGTCGCCTCTTCTTCGAGGGCCGCCTCGACAACTTCCTGTCCTGGTGCCGATGTGGCAAATCCTAAAAACGCCTGGACGGCTGGGGTTGCCGTGCCGCGATAGACATAGCCACGCGGCTGCGAAAACGGGTAGCGGGGATCGGTCGGCAAGGTCTGGTGCATGGGGACAATCTTGACGTTGTCCAGATTTAGCACTTGATTGGCGATCGCATAGCTAATGCCATCAGCACCCAGAGCCTGGACAACGCGTGCCGTATCGTCTGTGGCGACCTGTTCAGTTGTGCTGCCTGTCTCAAACGGGGCCTGGCGAAACACGGCATAGTTGCTAAGAGATCGGCGCGTGTCGCTAAAATCAGGGCGATCGACAAAGCGAATCGGCCCCGGCGTGCCGCCCACCTGCGACCAGTCCGTAATTTCACCCCGGAAGATCTGGGCAAACTGCTCAAACGTCAGGTCACCCGTGAAAGGATTATCTGCTCCAACGATGATGGCAATTTTTTCGCGGCTGATCGGAACTTCTACCAGACCTTGATCTAGCTCGGACTGGGTCAGAGCGCGCCCCACGGCTACCAGATCCACATCGCCAGCCAGCAGCGCCGCCAGTGCCGCATCGGTGCCTTCTGCTGCCAGTTCTACCTGAGTGCCAGGATAGCGTTCCTCAAAGCGGGATTTCAGACTTTCATTGATCGTCGTCATGCTGGCGGAGCCATCAATCTTGACAGATGTCTCCGCCGGAACACTTGCAGGTAGGGAAAACTCTGGCGTCGATTGGGCCAGGGCCGGCACCCCCCACCGCAGCCCAAGCAAGCTGGGGGCGCTACCAAGGGCAACTAGCAGGGCCAGTAGGGTAAAGGAAGTCTCTGGTTTTCGCAGCATGTTTGAGGGCAGCCTGACGTGAGCGGGAATTTTTAAGGTTAATTTTTGCAAAAGACGTGTCAATTATATAGCCCTCTTTCTTATCAGAAGTTAATAAAGAAGACAATTTGAGGTAAAAATACTCATTGTCTGGGCGATCGCCCCAATGTCTTTATTCATAAGCGGTTCAGCCATTTTGCAGCAGACAACTGGCGGCTTTAACAAAGCATCTGTTTCGCCAAACACCAGACGGGCTGGCAAGTTTCCCCTAGTTTGTCGTATTTCCTTCAGGATGCATAGCCCAACCCGATTTTTGATAAGAATTGCCTATATCAAGGTCATCGCTGAATAAGTTTGCAATTGGAGCCACCCCCCGCGCGGGTGGAAGTGCCCCTGGGGCAAGTAGATCTAGCCAAACCTGGGCAGCGCGAAGAGATCTTTTTCTATGGCGCGATCGCCCCTGGGTTGCCATCTAGTTTTAATCTGGCTCTCTGATTAATCTCTGATTTATATGCCTCAATAAATGAGGCTATGAAACCCAAGAATCATGAATTGTCCTGGATAAAGCGTCATGGATAAATAAAATGCCATGCAGCCAGACTGTCTGCATGGCACCTTAGATAAACCAAGTTCGTGAACAAAACGCTGCAAAGAAATTGGGGCAGGCGACTTGGGGCAAGCAAATTAGGATCTTGCGGACTGCTGGCTTGCCCTAGACGGGTCACCCCTGCAAAATGCCCAACCCTTGAGACATGAAACTTTCTGCCAATTAGCCGCCAGCGAGATTTACGATTTACCAAAGTCCGCGGACTGGGCCAGCCGGTTGCACGGGCTGTGCTGGGCCAGGGGTGCTCTGGGGAAAGGTGGGAAACTGGTTGCCCAGCGTGCCAAGAGGGGCGGGACGCTGAGACTGCGAGGGCGGCAGCAGCAGCAAAGACGTATCAAACGGGTTGTTCAGGTCGGCAGTGCGGATGGTTGGCCCATCCAGGGTTTGCTGATTCAGCGCGTCTACATAAAGTCGATGGACCTGACGCGCATCCGTAATCACGTTGTTTTCAGGGAATGGGCCCAGGAACCAGGTCAACGAGTTGACAATGCCCCGGTTGCCAAAGAAAGTGCCGCTGGCACCGTAGTATGCATCTTCAAACGCCTGTTGGAGGGTCTCAATGTCATCTGCGTTTCCAGTTGGACTCACCGTTTGGGCGATCGCCCGGTCGCCAATAGTGACCCCCACCACCGCCAGAGTGAGCATTCCAGCAAACACCTTAAACCTGAAGCCCATGGCAAAATTCCTCAATTTTTGTTCAACATCTTAGCTCATTTCAGAGTGCGGAGGTCAAGTTTTTTCCTAAGCTCTACTTATGCTCACTTAAACTGAGCGGAGATCGAAGAAATCTTGACGGGTTCTCCATTACAGCGATCGCCCTAGAATTTTCTACAGCCTCATTTTCTCCAAAATAGGCTCAATCACCTCGCAACGTTTCGTCTCAAAATTGGGATTTTCTAGCTGTGATTCTTGCTGACCATCTGATTCTTTTTTCCCGCTATCCCCAGCCAGGAACGACTAAAACTCGTCTGATCCCTCATTTAGGGGAGGTCGGCGCGGCTCAGCTCCAGCGCCAAATGACGGAGCAAGTGCTGCGGCAAGTGCGATCGCTCTTGAACTCGGCTGACGACAATATGCTTCCGACTTCAGTAGAACTCTGGTTTTCGGGAGGCACCGTGGCTCAGATGGCGGCGTGGCTTGGCCCGTCTTGGGCGCTGCGTCCCCAGCCGTCGGGTGATCTGGGCGATCGCCTGTTGATGGCGGTGCAGCAGGCGATCGCCGCAGGCGCAGAGCGTGTGGTAATCATCGGTGCAGATTGCCCCAGCCTGGATACGCAAACGCTGCGGCGAGCTTTTGCGGCGCTACGCGAACAGGATTTGGTGCTGGGGCCCGCAACCGACGGTGGCTATTACCTGATTGGGCTGCGGCAGCCATCAGCAGTGCTGAGCAGCCCGTTTCTCTTCACCGGGATCGACTGGGGCACCGACCGCGTGTTTGCCCAAACGACGGCGATCGCCCAGTCGCTCAGGCTCACCATTGCCACCCTCGATCCGCTCACCGACATCGACACCGCCGCTGATTTGCCGATTTGGGACGCCGTGCGGCAGCAGGTCTTGTCGATTATCATTCCCACGCTGAATGAGGCGGATGTGCTGCCCCAACTGCTGGCCGCTCTGCCGCCATCGGGCGCGCTGGAGGTGATTGTGGCCGATGGCGGCAGTCAGGATGACACGCGAGCGATCGCCCAGCAGTATGGCGCAGTCGTCATTCAAGCCGAACCAGGACGGGCTTGCCAAATGAACGCCGGAGCCGCTGCTGCCATAGGCAAAACGCTACTGTTCCTCCATGCCGACACCCGCTTGCCCGAACACTTCGCCAGCTTGGTGCAGCAAACCCTGGCGCAGGCGGGCGTGGTGCTGGGCGCGTTTGACCTGTCCATCGACGGGGCGCTGCCCGGATTGCGCTGGGTAGAGCGGGGCGTGCGCTGGCGATCGCGCTGGCTGGGGTTGCCCTATGGCGACCAGGCGCTATTTTTGCGGGCAGAGACGTTCTGGCAACTGGGTGGCTTTTTGGCAGTCCCTATTCTGGAGGATTTGAAGCTGGTGCAGCGGGCCAAGCGTTTGGGAAAAGTGGCGATCGCCCCGGCGGCGGTGTCTACGTCGGCGCGTCGCTGGGAAACGCTGGGTGTGCTGCAAACAACGCTGATTAACCAGGGGGTCTTGTTAGCAGCGGCACTGGGCGTGCCTCTAGGGAGAATTACTCAGTTCTATCGGCGATCGCGGTCAAAAAAATAGCAGCCCCAGCGCCCTGAAATTTATAAAAATACACAAAAAAATAGGGATTGAAGGCTCAATCCCTAATGTATCCCATTATCTACAGGCTAGCTAGACCAATCTCAGATCAGCATACTCAGCCACTAGCTCATCTGACGAGAGGGTCTGACCCTCCATCTGGGGTGTCCAGAGAATTTCCAGTGCCAAAAGGCGATCGCTGGATACCGCACCCATCTGGGACAGGGCCCGTCGCAAGTCTTCTGTAGAGTTGACCGTCGGCAGTTCTAATTTGCCCAGCGTGGCTGCCAGCAGCGTCACCACAATATATTCGCCTGATTCACCAGACAGTGATTCGGATTGCACCAGCACACCGCCAGTGTCGGCTGCTGCCAGGGCTGCTTTAGCCTCTGCCTGCCGTAATTGTTGGTTCACATTCGATAGCGTTTCTTCACTAAACTTGCTGCGCTCTGCCAGAGCCAGTCGGTTGAACTGAGCCTCTGCTGCTTCCAGGCGATGCTGAGCCGACTGCGTACCGCCATAGACCCAATATTCGGGATGGCGTAGCAGCGCCAGCGTCGTCTCTTGCAGAGCTTGCGTCAGCCCTTCTTTGGAACCCGTATCGGCGGTTTTGGCCAGCCGATCGAGGTCTGCCTGGAGGCTGCGGGCGCTGGCCAGCAGCCCCACCTGCACCTTTGCGACCGAGATATTGCTCGTCGAGGCACCATAGCCAGCATCTCCATAGTCATCGCTCTGGGTTGCACCTCGGATGCTGCGAATCACAAACGACGCCAGAGAGAAGAAAATTAGCAGCGTAAATATACTGCCACCACCGCCAAAGAACAGAGGCCCCCACACCAGCGGCAAGCCGATACCACCGCCGGGATAATAGCCGCCGCCGCCGCCCGGATAGGACGGAGCCGGGCGACCAATGGAGGTGCGGGGCATACTAAATCCGCCGCCGCCAATGCGCCCGCCGCCGCGCCCCATGGCCATAGCGCTACCTGCGTTGCCCAAAACCAGCGTGGCAATCAGAGAAAACACCAGCAGCGGCTTTAACAACGGCTTTAAAACTTGAGAAACAAACCTTCGCATAGCTTTCGCCCTCTTATCAAACATCGGGGCTAGCTGGGGTAACGCTTTCAATCCCTGAATGGGTTTCCCAGAGTCTGTTTGACCAACTTTAGAAAACGTTACACAGCTAATCGATATTTCTAATGTAACGCTTCAAAGCGACTCGCACCGCTGGCTAAAGGCTGATTTTAGGGTGGATGACCGTACTTGCAGATAGGGCAGGGTGTCACGGCTGATTCGTCTCAGGGGACCGTCAGCCGCCACCGACAATGGTGACGATTTCGAGGCGATCGCCCGCTTTCAAAATAGTCTGCTCCCAAAACTGCCGATGCAAAATTTCGCCGTTATATTCCACAGCAACCAAGCGCGGGTTGGTGCCCAACTGCTCTAAAAACTGCGGCAGCGACGTACCCACCTCGCAGGTGCGCGCCTCACCGTTGACCTGAAGCGTCAGAGCCATAAACCAGTCGTTCTCCTAAGGCAGCAGTTCCTCTTCATCTGCTAGGTCAATTTCTTCGGGCTGGCTGGCGATCAGCACTGGACTTTGACGCAGGGGCACCGTAAACGTCACCGTAGAACCCAAGCCTTCCCCCAGGCTGTAAAAGTTCACGACGCCTTTCATGGCTTCCACCAGCTTTTGCGAAATGGCTAGCCCCAGCCCTGTGCCTCCATACTGTCGCGTGCGAGAACCATCCACCTGGCTAAAAGACTGGAATAGCTTATCTTGCTTTTCAAGGGAGACACCAATCCCCGTATCGGTCACGCTGATCTTGGCCAACCCACAATTGTCTTCTTCGGCCTGCTTTGGCAGGATATCGGTGGTGATAGTAATGCCGCCATCATGGGTAAATTTAATCGCATTGCCGACCAGGTTTAGCATTACCTGCCGCAGGCGCTGATAGTTACCCGCCAGAATCACCGGATCGCGCGTGTTGGGAAGGCGAATTTCAAAGCTCAAATTCTTGCGCTCAGCTTGGGGACGAATGAAGCGCTCTACATCATCCATCAAG
This sequence comes from Cyanobacteria bacterium J069, assembly GCA_003695655.1. Taxonomy (GTDB): domain Bacteria; phylum Cyanobacteriota; class Cyanobacteriia; order Elainellales; family Elainellaceae; genus Thermoleptolyngbya. Next base: position 5,541 of record RFIF01000348.1, on the reverse strand, counting down.
TCATCCAGCTTGACGGGATTAATCTCAATTTCCAGCTTGCCCGCTTCGATCTTGGCAAGATCCAGAATGTCGTTAATGATATCGTTGAGGCTGAGTGCCGAGCGGTGGGCTTCTTCGATGAACTCGCGCTGCTCTTCGGGATCGTCAGCCACGCCGTCTACAATCAGCTTCAGGAAGCCAATCATGCCGTTTAAAGGCGTCCTCAGCTCGTGGGACGTGTTAGCTAAAAATTCACTCTTCAGGCGCGAGGCCTCTTCGGCCTGGCGACGGGCTTCTTCGAGGTCTTGGTGCTGCTTGAGGAGCCGATCGGCCAGGTTGCGGCTGGCGGCAAACAGGTTGGCGTGGGCGATGCCGGTTCCCACCTGGTCTGCTAATTCCTGAATCAGTTCGACTTCGCCCTGGTTCCAGACCCAGTCTTCATCATTTTGGTAGAGCACGATGAGTCCGTTGGGCTGGTCTTGATGACAGGTAGCGATCGCCAAAATCGAGGTCGCATGGCCGCTGGCCGGATCAACTTCCACCTCGCCGACGGGACTGAGCGTGGCGATCGCCCGCTGCATATAAGGCACCTGCACCCAATCCAACGCTTCTCCTAGAAGGGCAGAAACCCCGTGGCGACTGTATTCCGCCACGACTCTTGCCTGCTCTTCCTCCGCCGAATAAGAGCAAACCAGACAGCGACTCAGATTCAGCGTTTCTCCCAGACCGTCGGCGGTCTGTTGCCAAATGGTGTCAAGATCGAGCGTGCGGCGGATATTCCAGGCTACCTGGGTCAGCGACTTTTGATATCGGCTGGAATAGCCGCTGCGCTGAATCGGGCCAAATCGGGGGGGAGATTCCAGCAGCAGACGGGCTTGATCTTCCCCGCAGCTATAAAGCAAATGCCCCGTGACCACAACCGCTGAGGGCGGCGCGTGTACTTGCAGCACCGGACTCAGGCTGAGGTCAAACACAAGATACTGGTCGCCGCAGCGAAACAGGTAGGAAAACTGATCGGGACTGCCGGAATCCAGCACAAGGCGCAGTCGCCGCAAATAGGGCGCGAGGATGGCAGGCGCAAATTGCGCTTCTTCAATCGGTCGCCCGATCGCATCCAGAGCTTGCAGCCCATAGGCAGCGGCATCTTTCCACGACAGCGACAGATAAGTCCCGGCGGCATCCTGAATGAAGATCAAATCGTTAACCGAGGGTGGTGCCTGAAATAAACCACCCGGTCGATTGGCGATCGCTACGTCTGCCGAGCCAGCGGCAGCACTAAAAGAATCTTCAGACAAGGTCATCAGCGTGCAACAGAGACGGTGAGTAAAAACGTGTGAAACGTTTAGAAATCAAATAGAGATCAAGTGCAAGCGCAGGTATCTTCGCCTAACGTAGCCTGTCGCAGACCCCATCTGCAATGGCTTTTGCCGCAAATCTGTGATTCCCACAGGAGTCTTCTGCTAGGACTTCCCGCGTTCATCTGCTAATCGTTCCATTCTCCCCGCGGCGGCACGGGCGGATTGCGCTGGAGCGATCGCGTCAGGTCGTCATCCCGAGACGCACCACCCCGCAGCCATTGACGCACGGCCACTTCGATGACTTTGCTGGGGTCACTAGTAAGATGCCCAATCTGATTCAATAACTCAGCATCGATCTGAATGGCCAGATCGACTTTATTGCCAGCAGCTTTATTGCCAGCAGCTTTATTGCCAGCAGCTTTATTGCCAGCAGCTTTATTGCCAGCAGCGCCAGCAACACTTTTCGCTGTCGCAACCGGACTGGCATCCCTGGTTTCTTCAGAGGCGATCGCCTCCTCCGGAGAGCTACTAGTCGGTTGCACTGCCTTAACCACTTCCGATTGCACAACAGGGTCACTCATAAAATCGCTTTAGTCCTTCCCCACTCCAGATCTGGATTCCGTCTGCTTGCACTGGCCTGCTCGCTGGTGTGTATTCACTCAAGCGATCCTGGCACGAACTCTTGGCCTCAGTAAATTCTGCCTTAAAGAATTCTGTATCAGCAATTTTATGTTGTGTGTTGTGAAGCTTGAGTCCACCATTCCATCACTGGTGAACATCAAACGACCAGACAACCTGCACCAGACGGACTGGAAAAGATGGACTATCTGCCCCTTTCGCCTGAAGCCACACCCTGGAGCCTAAATAACCTGAAGCCTAACTAATTAGTATGAGGCTTTTTCCTGAGAGAGAGCGTACACATGGAACAGAATGCACCTGAAAATCTTGCTCGCTGCACCCAGATTTAAGGCTTTTGCACCCGTCACCGTCCAAGCTCGAAGAACACCTGTACTTTCTCAAAGGTTTCAGCAGAACTGCCAGCAGCCTTACTGATCCAAGGATTGTGTCGCAACGTCTCTGGACATCGATCATAGTCCATTCAGGCAACTCTAAATTGCTGTGGGAAAGGGCAACCGCGGAGCCCACCCGATGCGGGGGATGAGTAGAGGCATTACAATATCTTAAGCGGTATGCCTTGAGGACGATTCGCCTTGCGATCGCTCTGGAAATCGCCATCCTTCCCACCCCTGATGCTTTGCGTCTATGACCGACGTTCCCGTCTCAAACATCCGCAACTTTTCCATCATTGCCCACATTGACCACGGCAAGTCCACTTTGGCTGACCGTCTGCTGCAAACGACGGGCACGGTTAGCAACCGAGAAATGAAAGAGCAGTTTCTCGACAATATGGAGCTGGAGCGAGAACGCGGCATTACGATCAAGCTTCAGGCTGCCCGGATGAACTATCGCGGCGAAGATGGCCAGGACTACGTGCTAAACCTGATCGACACGCCAGGGCACGTAGACTTTTCCTACGAAGTGTCGCGATCGCTGGCTGCCTGCGAAGGGGCGCTGCTGGTGGTGGATGCGTCGCAGGGCGTGGAGGCGCAAACCCTGGCGAACGTTTACCTGGCGCTGGAGCATAATCTGGAAATCATTCCAGTGCTGAACAAAATTGACCTGCCGGGAGCCGAGCCGGATCGGGTGAAGGGCGAAATCGAAGAAATTATTGGGCTGGATTGCAGCGGCGCAATCCTAGCATCGGCAAAGGAAGGCATTGGCATTCACGAAATCCTGGAATCCATTGTGCATCTGGTGCCGCCGCCCCAGGATACGGTGCAGGAGCCGCTGCGGGCGCTGATTTTTGACAGCTATTACGATCCCTACCGGGGCGTGATTGTGTACTTTCGGGTGATGGACGGGACGCTGAAGAAGGGCGATCGCGTCCGGTTGATGGCGTCTCACAAGGAATACCAGATCGACGAACTGGGCATTCTGTCGCCCAACCAGATTCAAATCGAGGCGCTGCACGCGGGCGAAGTGGGCTATCTGGCAGCGGCAATTAAGTCCGTGGAAGATGCGCGGGTGGGCGACACGATTACTCTGGCGGCCGCCCCTGCCAAGGCACCGCTGCCCGGCTATACCGAAGCCAAGCCGATGGTGTTTTGCGGGCTGTTTCCCACCGATGCCGATGATTTTGAAGACCTGCGGGAAGCGCTAGAAAAGCTGCGGCTCAACGATGCTGCCCTGCAATATGAACCGGAAACCTCCAGCGCGATGGGCTTTGGCTTCCGCTGCGGCTTTTTGGGGCTGCTGCATATGGAGATTGTGCAGGAGCGGCTAGAGCGCGAGTATGACCTGGATCTGATCACCACGGCACCGTCGGTGATTTATAAGGTACGCCTGCTGGATGGAGACGAAATCTATATTGATAACCCCAGCAACCTGCCCGATCCCCAAAAGCGCGAGGCGATTGAGGAACCCTATGTGCAGGTGGATATGATTACCCCGGAGGAATTCGTTGGCCCGCTGATGGAGCTGAGCCAGTCTCGCCGGGGCGTGTTCAAAGACATGAAGTACCTGACCCAGGGACGCACAACGCTGACCTACGAACTGCCGCTGGCGGAAGTGGTGACGGACTTTTTTGACCAGATGAAATCGCGATCGCGCGGCTATGCCAGCATGGAATATCACCTCATTGGCTATCGCGAAAATCCACTGGTGAAGCTGGATATCTTGATCAATGGCGATCCAGTCGATCCGCTGGCCACCATCGTCCACCGGGACAAGGCGTACTACGTGGGCAAGGCGCTGGTGGAAAAGCTAAAGGAGCTGATTCCTCGCCACCAGTTCAAGATTCCGCTGCAAGCCTCGATCGGCAGCCGGGTTGTCGCCAGTGAACACATCCCCGCCCTGCGGAAGGACGTGCTGGCGAAGTGCTACGGCGGCGACATCAGCCGCAAGAAAAAGCTGCTGCAAAAGCAAGCCAAGGGTAAGAAGCGCCTGAAGGCGATCGGCACGGTGGATGTGCCCCAGGAAGCGTTTATGGCTGTGCTGAAGCTGCAATAACCTTGGAAGCGCCCACGCCCATTACGCAAGACCTGGTGCTGATTGGCGGCGGCCACAGCCATGCGATCGCCCTGCGGCTGTGGGGGATGCACCCGATTCCCGGCGTGCGGCTGACGCTGATTACCGACGTGATGCACACGCCCTATTCGGGAATGCTGCCGGGGTATGTGGCGGGGCTATACGACTTCGACGAATGCCACATCGACCTGCGGCCGCTGGCAAATTTTGCCGGGGCGCGGCTGATTGGCGATCGCGCCATTGGGCTAGACTTGGCGCAAAATCGAGTCCTATGCAACCAACATCCGGCGATCGCCTTCGACTGGCTCTCCCTCGACATTGGTAGCACACCCGCCGCGTCCACCGTTCCCGGTGCTGCGCAATACGCCATTCCCGTCAAGCCAATTTCGCAGTTTCTGACCCAGTGGGAGGCGATCGTTCAACAGGTTGCCGAGCAGCCCCAGACCCCTCTGCGGCTGGGCATTGTGGGCGGTGGCGCGGGCGGCGTGGAGCTGGCGCTGAATGTGCAGGCGCGGCTGCGAGGGGTTTTGCAGCAGGCGGGCCATCCCGACACGCCGCTAAAGATGCATCTGGTGCATCGCGGCCGCGAGATTTTGCCAGAACGCAGTCCCGGAATGCGGCGTAAGATGCAGAAAATCTTGACCCAGCGCGGCATTCAGCTTCATTTGGGCGAAACGGTTGCAGCGGTGGAGCCGGACGGATTGCGCTGTGAATCTGGAAAATGGATTGAGTGCGATCGCCCCTTTTGGGTGACGCAAGCCTCGGCCGCACCCTGGCTGAAGGACTCAGGGCTGGCAACCGACGATCGCGGTTTTGTGCAGGTTAACGATTGTCTGCAATCCATCTCCCATCCCCAGGTTTTCGCAGCGGGCGACGTCGCCACGATGGTTCATCATCCGCGCCCCAAAGCAGGCGTGTTTGCCGTGCGCCAGGGCAAGCCGCTGTTTGAAAACCTGCAACGCGCCGTGCTGGGCAACCCGCTGAAGCCCTTCGTGCCGCAAAAAGAGTTTTTGATTTTGGTAGGCTTGGGCGATCGCACGGCCGTCGCCTCCCGCGGCCCATTGCACCTCGGCCCCACCCCCTGGCTCTGGCGCTGGAAAGACCGCATCGATCGCCGCTTCATGGACAAGTTTGCGGACCTACCGGAGATGAGGGGTCAGGGGTCAGGGGTTAGGGG
>RFIF01000034.1 GCA_003695655.1 Cyanobacteria bacterium J069 | reverse complement strand
ATCAGGGATTAGAAGGGCAGACACCTATTGATGTGTATAAAAAAGGATACAGGATTCATGCTTCTACACGTATGCTAATTTGATTTGTCATTACACGTAGGTTTTTCGGTACATTTCAAAAATGTGGTCGCCTGCTTTGATCGGGGGATATTTAGGCAGATTTTCGGGGCTTTGGCAGGTTGGCAAGCATTCGACTAGCGCGTGGTAGTTGATGTCGAAAAAGAAGGGAATGGAGTAGCGATCGCCCCCAGATCGGTTCACCACCCGATGCGGCGTGGACTGGTAATAGTCGTTCGTCCAGCGGGCTATCATGTCGCCAATATTGATCACGAACGTATCGGGAATTGGCTCGGCGGCAATCCAGTCGCCGCTGGCGGTTTGCACCTCCAGCCCGCCGGATGCGTCTTGCAGCAAAATGGTGAGGCAGCCCCAGTCGGTGTGGGTGCCGCAGCCCCAGGTGCGATCGTCCGCATTGACCGGGTGGGGCGGATAGTGCAGCAGCCGCAAAATCGGCATCGGGTCGTCGGTCATCGCGTCAAAGTGATGCTCGTCCAGGTCGAGCGACAGCGCCAGCCCGCGCATGAGCCGATACGACAGCGCCAGCATTTGCCCAAAATATTGCTCCACGGTTTCGCGCCAGCCGGGGAGGTTGCGGGGATACTGGTTCGGGCCGTGGTTGGGGGTTTGTGCCTGCACCAGCGGATCATCTGCCTCTCGGTGCAGCCCGATGTAGAGGCTTTCTTTCAGATCGGGCGCGGCGTTGAAGTCAAGGGTCTGGTGTTGCAGCGGTTCGTAGCCGCGAGAGATCGGGGAATGGGTAATGGAAATTTCGGCTTTTTGCTCAATGGGCAGCGCAAAAAAGCGGCGAGATTCCGCGAAAATTTGCTCGATCAGCGCGGGGGCAATGCCGTGGTTGGCGATGTAGAAAAAGCCGACTTCGTGACTCGCCTGGCGGATTTTGGCAGCGACGGCCTTGCGGTTAGCCAGATCGGGCGATCGCAGTCCGCCAATATCAATGACAGGAATTGCAGAAATAGTCATCATCAGGGTTCAGCGCTGAAATCCTGAGAGACAGAATAGCGGGGTGGTGTCCGCCGAACTGTTCCGCTGGCGTCAATTTTGCAGGATTTGCGTTAGCTGCGAATCCATTCGGTGATGCCGCCGGGTTTGTCGATCAAGGTGATGCCCTGGGCTTTCAACTCGTCCCGAATGCGATCGCCCTCGGCCCAGTTCTTGGCTTTTTTCGCTTCGGCCCGCTGCTGCACCAGCGCCTCAATGTCGGCATCCCTGAGTCCGGCAGTTGCCGCCTCCGCTGCGGGTTGCGCCGTCAGCCCCAGCACCTCCGCCAGCACCACCAGCGTTTGCCACTGTTCCCGCAGGGTTCCAGGTTCCGCCAACGTCTTGCCGTCGTGGGTGAGGCGGTTGCCCTCTTTTTGCAGTTCCTTCGCCAGCTCAAACAGAACGGACAGGGCGACGGGCGTATTCAGGTCATCGTCCATCGCCGCCTGGAACCGCAGCACCGCGTCACTGTCCGTCGAAATTCGCATCGCCGCCGGATCGCCAAAGGAGGCGTTTTCTATGTCGGTATAGCCCAGCGCCTTGCCGTGCTTTTGCCCAAAGCGCAGCCCGTCCCTCAACGTGTCCCAGGCGTTTTGCGCAGAGGCGATCGCCTCGTCGGTAAAGTCAATCGGCTTGCGATACTGCGCTTGCAGCACAAACAGCCGCAGCACCATCGGGTCAAAGCCGCTCTCCAGCATTTGGCGAATCGTAGTGAAGTTGCCCAGCGATTTGGACATCTTCTCGCCGCTGATATTCACAAAGCCGTTGTGCAGCCAAAAGCGCGATAGGGGCTTGGCCAGCGCCGCCTCCGATTGGGCAATCTCATTCTCATGGTGGGGAAAGATCAGGTCTTGCCCGCCCGTGTGGATATCGATGCTGTCGCCCAGCTCCTCGCGCACCATCACCGAGCATTCAATATGCCAGCCTGGCCGGCCCTGGCCCCAGGGCGACTCCCACTCTGGCTCTCCCGGCTTGGCGGCTTTCCACAGGGCAAAGTCCAGCGGATGGTGCTTTTTGACGGCTTCCTCATCCACTCGGCCGCTGGCTCCCGCTTCCATCTGGTCGAGCTTGCGGCCAGAGAGCTTGCCGTAGGTAGGAAATTTCTCGACAGCGTAGTATACGTCGCCGCCGGACTCGTAAGCGTAGCCCCGGTCGATCAGCGACTGGATGAACTGGACGATTTGCGGCACCACCTCCGTCGCCTTGGGATACACGTCGGCGCGGCGGATATTCAGTCGATCCATGTCGTCCAGATACGCCTGGATGTAGGTTTCGGTGATCACGTTCCAGGGGACGTTTTCCTGGTGCGATCGCCGAATAATCTTGTCGTCAATGTCGGTGAAATTTTGCACATACTTCACCCGATAGCCGCGCCACAGCAAATATCGCCGCAGCGTGTCCCAGGCAATATAGTTGCGGGCGTGCCCTACGTGAGAATAGTCATACACCGTGACGCCGCAAGCGTACATCTTCACCACGCCGGGTTCCAGCGGCTCAAATGGCTCGACATGTCGCGTCAGGGTGTTAAACAGGTGCATGGATCAGGGGTTAGGGGTTAGGGATTAGGGGTCAGGATGCCTGAGGTAGGGTTGGGGAGATCTGGGGACAGGGCAAGATCTGTACAGCCTTGTGGCTTTGGAGTGTCTGAGCTGGGGCTACATCCAGGATCGCGACTCCAACATCCACCAGAGCATGGCTCCGCCAGGGTGTGAACGGGAAACACTAAGCTGCTGCTGCTGGGTTTGCACTGTGCAAGCCCATCCTACAGGCCGATGGTGTCCACTGCTCTCATTCTTGCTCAATTGCTTCAAAGCACCAATGCCCTCATCAGGGAATCTCGCCCAGCGCCCAGCGCCTGACCCCTAACCCCTGACCCCTAGAACCTGAAACCTGACCCTAATGTTTCGCTCTGAGCGCTTCTACGTCAAACAGGCTGATCAGCGCGCCTGTAATCGGGATCGCCAGAAATAGACCCAGCAGCCCAGCCAACCGTACGCCTACTAGCAGCGCAAAAAACATGATGACCGGGTTCATGTTGATCGATCCCTGCATGATCTTGGGCATTAGCAAATTTTCCTCCACCTGTTGCAGCAGGACACAAGAGACGAGGATTAGCAGGCTAAGCCAGATGCCCTGGGGCAGCAGAATGAGGCAGATGAGACTGATGCCCAACGTAGCACCGATGCCGGGAATGAGGTCAAAAAATCCGGCGATCGCCGCCAGCAGCAGTGCATAGGGCGCACCCACCAGCAAAAAAATCACCAGGCAAGACACTGCGAAAAACAGCGACAGCAGAAACCGTCCCCAAAAGAAGCCCAGCAGATTTTGCCGCACGGCGTCGGTGATGCGGATTTGCGTGGAAGGGGAAAAGCGGCTGAGCACCCAACCCCAGAGGCGATCGCCATCCAGCAGCATGAAAAATCCCACAATGCCGATCAGCAGCAAATCCAGCAGTCGTTGCAGCAGCACCTGTAGCCCGACGAGCGAAGTCCTCGCTGCTTCTAGCGTTTGCGACTGCAAGAGTTCCTCTAGCGCCGAAAAATCAACCTGAAAGTTAAACCGCTGCAACAGTTCCTCAACCCGCTCCAGGTAGCCCAATAGCGCACGGGTCAAGCCTGGCACCTGCTGTAGCAGCGCCTCGCCCTGGGCCAGCACCGCCGAGCCAATCGTAAACGCAAACCCAGCCAGCAGCAGCAAACTGAGCAAAAACACCGCCGCTGCTGCCGCCGGCCGGGGCAGCCACTGCTGGAGCCAGCGCATCGGGTAGCTCAGCAAAAACGCCAGAATTGCGGCGAAGGTGAAAATCACCACCACCGATGAAAAATAGGCAAACACTCGGGCGATCGCCCAACCAACTGCCAGCAGCAGTAAATAGCGCAACAGCCGCGCATTGTTCAACTGTGCCCAGATCGACGGGGGCTGTGGCAACTGAGACGGCTGAGTTGGTTGATCTTCCAGATCCACGATAGCTCCACCCTGTCAATACGTTCGGTCGCGCAGTCGAATTCTTGAGAAATCGGCAATAATAGAGTTTACAATGGCGGTCTGAAACCCTGCGCTTTGAACCCGGCGCTTTGAACCCTACGCTCTGAAAACTGCGCTCTGAACCCTGCGCTCTATTACTCTTTAGCAATCCGGTGCCCTTGAGCTACTAGCGTTGAGAATAACTAAAAATTTCTCTTCTTAGAGCGCGCTTAGTCTAGCAGCATAAAGCAATCTGGATAGCCGGGGCGATATTCCTCGCGAGCGACATTTTCTGACCCCATTCTGAATCAATCCCTGTTTATACTCTCACCATCACGCCATGCAAACTGCTGACACGCCGCAAGCGATCGCCCCGACGGACGACTCCAAGCAGGGCCTCCCAGTCACCATCATCACGGGCTTCTTGGGCAGCGGCAAAACCACCCTGCTCAATCACATCCTCACCAACCAGCAAGGGCTGAAAACGGCTGTGCTGGTCAACGAGTTTGGCGAAATCGGCATCGACAACGAGCTGATCGTCGCGACCGACGGCGACGACAGCATGGTTGAGCTGAGCAACGGCTGTATCTGCTGCACCATCAACAATGACCTGCTGGAAGCGGTCTACAAAATCCTGGAGCGGCAGGACAAGATTGATTACCTCGTCGTGGAAACCACCGGACTGGCCGACCCGCTGCCCGTCGCTCTCACCTTTTTGGGCACCGAGCTGCGCGACCTGACCCGGCTCGACTCGATCGTGACGGTGGTGGATGCCGCAAACTACAGCCTGGATCTGTTTAATAGCGAAGCCGCCCACAACCAGATCGCCTACGGCGACATCATCCTGCTGAACAAGTGTGACCTGGTAGACGAAGCCGATCTGGACTCGCTAGAACTCAAAATTCGCGATGTGAAGCAAGACGCTCGCATCCTGCGGACGACTAATTCTGAGGTGTCGCTGCCGCTGATCCTGAGCGTCGGCCTGTTTGAGTCGGATCAGTACTTTAAACCTGAAAGCAAAGATCACGGGCATGATCACGCTGCTCATAGTCACGATGCTCACAGTCACGCTGCTCACAGTCACGATAGCCATGATCATGCGCATGAACATGCTGCCCATGATCATCACGCGCACGATGACCACCATGACCACTCTGCCTGCGACCACGACCACGGGCAGTGTGTGCATGACCACGACCACGACCACCACCATTCCGACCACCTGGCTATAGATGGCTTTACGTCGATCTCATTTCAGAGCGATCGCCCCTTTGCCATCAAGCGGTTCCAGCATTTTTTAGATAGCCAAATGCCCGCCAATGTCTTCCGCGCCAAGGGCATCCTCTGGTTTGACGAAAGCCCCAAGCGCCATATCTTCCACCTCAGCGGCAAGCGCTTTACCCTCGACGACAGCGAGTGGAAAGGGCAGCCCAAAAACCAGATCGTGCTGATTGGGCAAGATCTGGATCGCGAAACGCTGCTAGAGCAACTCCAGGCCTGTGTCTGCCTGCCCACGGCTTCTCGCGGCCGCGGGTTTGGCAAATAGGAATAGGTCGAGCGTCCTGGCAAACTCGTTCCATCAATTAAATTCCATCCATCGACAAATCAGCGCGAAACCAGCAGCGGCAACCGGGCCAATCAACTGCTGGTTTCGTGTTTTTGGGTTTCGTGTTTTTGGGTTTCGTGTTTTTGGGGTTGTCTTTACGGGCTGGATTTCCAGACTTTCAGGAAAACCTCGCATCTTGACAGGAAAACCGTGGATTAAAAACTAGGTTCCGTTGTATGATAACTTCCCATAAGGATAAGTCAGTATTCCGAGCGATAAACCGGGGATTGATTGCCAAAGCACGATTTATTCCTTCCCCAGCCTGTCATTGCTTTTAAGGAGAACCCAATGGTTGCAAATTTTGGACGGCGATCGCCTAAAAAATTTCTGGCACTAGCCGCAACAGGACTTAGCCTCAGTGTGGCGATCGCCGCTTGCAGCCCCAGCAGCACAGACACCGCCAGCACAACAGGCAGCCCCGCCGCCGGAGAAAACACCGCCGCCGCCCCTGCAAAAGTTGAGATCACGCTCGTCTCCTACGCCGTCACTCAGGCGGCCTACGAAAAAATCATTCCCCAGTTCGTCGCCAAGTGGAAAGCCGAAAAGGGACAAGATGTCGTCATTAACCAGAGCTACGGGGGTTCTGGCACCCAGGCCCGTGCTGTCATCGATGGTCTAGAAGCAGACGTAGTAGCCCTGGCCCTGGCCCTCGACACCCAAAAAATCGAAGAAGCGGGCCTGATTGAAGAAGGTTGGGAAAAAGAGCTTCCCAATGACTCCATTGTCCACGGGTCAGTGGCGGTGCTGGTGACCCGCGAAGGCAACCCCAAAAACATCCAGGACTGGAGCGACCTGACCAGAGATGACGTTAAAATCGTGACCGCCAACCCCAAGACCTCTGGCGGTGCCCGCTGGAACTTCCTCGGCGCGTGGGGTTCGGTGACGCAGAACGGCGGCACAGATGAGCAGGCGCTAGAGCTAACCACCAAGCTCTATCAAAATACACCGATTTTGGCGAAGGATGCCCGCGAATCGACTGACATCTTCTTCAACCAGGGTCAGGGTGATGTGCTGATTAACTACGAGAACGAAGTGCTGCTGGCCAAAATTAGGGGCGACGAACTACCCTACGTAGTGCCCGCCACCAACATTTCCATCGACAACCCCGTAACAGTGGTTGATGCCATAGTTGATAAGCGTGGCACGCGGGAAGTCTCAGAAGCCTTTGTGCAGTTCCTCTTCACACCCGAAGCGCAGGAAGAGTTTGCCAAGGTTGGGTTCCGTCCGTCTGATCCGGCGATCGCAGCCAAGTATGCCGATCAGTTTGGCAAGGTTGATAAACTGTTCACCGTGGCCAACTTTGGTGGCTGGGACGAAATCCAGTCCAAGTTCTTCGCCGATGGCGCAGTGTTTGACGAGATTCAGGCCAAGCTGGGCAAATAGGTCTAGCATTGCCAAATGCCTGTATAAATCGGAAAAGCTTCGGTTTATACAGGCATTTTTGGCATAGCTACTTACACTCATAGGACTTACGCAGTTGGATGATTTTTCGCGGGCTGCGCCCGCAAAAAATCATCCAGAGGTCTATAAAACACGCTTCAACTGCGTAAGTCCTGACTCATTCGCAGCGTGATTAATCTCAGCGTGATTAATCCGTGATTAATCTAAGTGGCTGCTGCCGCATGGCAATCGCCCTCAATCGCTATTATTTGCCAGTGTGACCTCCGGCTTTTTTCAATCAACGCTCTATCATGACTGCCTCTTCTACAAATCCTAGACCCGTTAACGGCGATCGCTCGTTTTGGTATCGCCTCACCCATTTGTCCTGGCCCTGGCGCGTGACATGGGTCTATCTAACGCTGATGCTGTTTGTGCCCGTGATCGCCATGCTGCTCAAGGCCAGCACAGTCGGTCCGGCAGAGTTTTGGCGCATTGCGACCACCGAAGTCGCCCTTTCCACCTACAGCGTTACCTTTGGCACATCCCTGGCCGCCGCCCTGCTCAACGGCGTCTTTGGCACGCTCATTGCCTGGGTGTTTGTGCGCTATGACTTTCCAGGTAAGCGCATCATTGATGCGGCAGTAGATTTGCCCTTTGCCCTGCCGACTTCGGTGGCGGGTCTGACGCTGGCCACGGTCTATAGCGATAACGGCTGGATCGGCTCTCTGTTTGCCCCCTTTGGCATCAAGATTGCCTTTACCCGTTTGGGCGTGTTTGTGGCGATGGTGTTTATCTCGCTGCCGTTTGTGGTGCGGACGCTCCAGCCTGTGCTGCAAGAGATGGAAAAAGAGGTGGAAGAAGCGGCCTGGTGTCTGGGCGCATCCTCCTGGCAGACCTTTTGGCGGGTGCTGCTGCCGCCGCTGCTACCAGCTATTCTTACCGGGGTGGCGCTGGGCTTTTCGCGGGCGGTGGGTGAATATGGCTCTACGGTCATCGTGGCGGGCAACGTGCCGTTTCAAGACCTGATTGCGCCTGTGCTGGTGTTTCAGCGGCTAGAACAGTATGACTATGCCGGGGCGACAGTGATTGGCACGGTGCTGCTGCTGATTTCGCTGGTGATGCTGTTGGTCATTAACTTGCTGCAAGCTTGGGGGAGACGCTATGACGACTGATGCCGATCTGTTTAACGTGCCCAGTGCGACGGTAGGACGCAAGACGGCTCCCCGCAGCCAGGGTGCTTGGGTGAAGTGGGTACTGATTGGAATTTCAGTGCTGTATTTGACCCTGATTCTCTTTATTCCAGCGCTGAACGTGTTTGTGCAGGCGTTTCGCAACGGTGTCGGCCCGTTCTTTTCCAACCTGGTTTCTCCTACCTTCCTGAGCGCGGTGAGGCTGACGCTGCTAATTACGGCGATCGCCCTCCCGATCAACACTATCTTCGGACTCTGTGCCGCCTGGGTGATTGCCCGTCACCAGTTTCCCGGTCGCACGCTGCTGCTGAGCCTGATCGACATTCCTTTTGCCGTGTCGCCGGTAGTGGCAGGCTTGATGATCGTGCTGCTATATGGACGCAACGGCTGGTTTGGCCCGTGGCTACAGGAAAACGGCATCCAGCTAGTCTTTGCGGTGCCAGGGATGGTGCTGGCGACGATGTTTGTGACGATGCCGTTTGTGGCGCGGGAGGTGATTCCGGTGCTGGAAGAGGCGGGCACTGACCAGGAGGAGGCAGCGAAAACCCTCGGCGCTAGCGACTGGCAGACCTTCTGGCGCGTCACGCTGCCAAACATTCGCTGGGGCTTGCTGTATGGCTTAATCCTTACCAATGCGCGGGCAATGGGCGAGTTTGGCGCGGTGTCGGTGGTGTCGGGCAATATCATTGGCAAAACCCAAACCCTGCCGCTGTATGTGGAAGAGGCTTATAAGCAGTACAAAACTCCAGATGCCTACTCGGCGGCGGTGCTGCTGGCGTTTTTGGCAGTGGTGACGCTGGTGCTGAAGGAAATCGTGGAGCGACGGACGCGCATCAAGAATGTTGGCGAGGAGTAGCGTTTGATCTGCCGACTTGCTCTGCTGACTTGCGGAGGGAAGATCTCGTTTCGTGGTTCAAGAATGCTGTTTTAATCAAGCTTTAGGAGATTCAGCGATGACTGTACCCACTACCGCGATCGCCCATGCCGATGGAGATGACCTGTGGATCTGAGAGATTTGGCAGGGGAGCGATCGCCCAACGCAGACCCGCATTCGCGTCCGCATTCCCAGGCAATATCACGAAGAACCCGTTATTTCTCGGCTCATCTCCAAGCACGGACTGACGGTGAATATTTTGGCGGCGCTGCTGGGAGCCAACGCCCGCGACGATGGCTGGTTTGACCTGGAACTACGCGGCCCTGCCCAGCAAATCCAAAGTGCGCTGATTGACCTCAACGACCTGGATCTGGAGATTTGGCAGGGGAGCGATCGCCCAGACGGTTGGTAGCGGTGAGGGGCTGGGGGTTTCGGGATTAGGGATAAAAGGAGTTTCATCAAGGTTTCTAAGACTTTCAGCGGTCTAAATCCTCCCATTTGTTAGAGCAGAGGACATTTGAATATAAAAAAGCCCTATAAAAAAGCCAGCCCCAATGGGCTGGCTAAATTCGCTGTGTTGGAAAGAGATGTGCTGTTAGGAGAACGAAACGGCTGCCAGATCCTCAGTCAAACCCTACAGGTAGAGAACCCAGTCTGAAGAGTGGAGCGCGATCGCATCACAGAAACCTCTGTAAAGTAATGTAACACGATGCCTTGATAGCTGCAACATTTCGCAACAAAGTTTACAAGCGCCCCTAGCGCCCGCTCGCCTCAGCCAGCCGGTTACTCTACTCCTTCCCAGAGCGATATAGACTCCCAAGAGATATAGACTTCCAAGAGATATGGACTCCCAAGAGATATAGACTCCTAAACCTCCAACCCCTAACCCCTAACTGCGGGGCGTCAGCGAGGCCCCCAGCGCCTGAGAGACCCAGACTTCAAAATTGCGGACGGGGCTGCGCCGGACTTCTACGGTAGGGTCAACCATTGGCTCGACGAGAATCGTAAACATGCCCAAACGGTTGCCCGCCAGCACATCGGTAAACAGGCGATCGCCCACCATTGCCACTTGCTCAATAGGAATTCCCATCCCCTCTGCCGCCTGCCGCAGCTTGCGCCGGGAGGGTTTGCCAGCGCCCAGCAGATAGGGCAGCTCAAGCGAGTTGGCAATGCTGCTAATGCGCGACTTGCTAATGTTGTTGCTCACTAGCCAGATGGCGATCGCCGGACGCAGTTGGTCAACCCAGTCTCGCAATTCCGATGAGGTCTGCGCCACACGCAGCGGCACGAGCGTTTCGTCTACGTCTAGCACTAGCCCCCGCAGTCCGTTTTGCTGCAACAGGTCAGGCGTCAGCGCCAGGATGCTGCTGCCCAAAACCAGGTCAGGTTGTAAAAGTTTTCCCCAGGACATTTTTTTTGGCGCAGTTTTTGCGCAGGCTGGTTTGCGTCGGTATTTGGCTGAAGCAGATTTTGTAGAACCTAGAGGGCTGTGCAAGCCTGGAGGGCTGTGCAAGCTGGCACAGCGCCGGTCAGCCGCAACGACTAAATTCTACCTGGGTAGTTCTGGCTTTTGGAGTTGCCTGCAACTAATTTTGCTTCGACAGTTCCGCATCCACCGCCGACTTAGCCGCCTCATGTTCGGCCAGAGTCCGGCTAAAGATGTGCGTGCCATCATAGCGCGCCATAAAGAACAGATATTCTGTATCTCCCGGATTGAGCGACGCTTCGAGACTGGCCAACCCAGGAGCCGCAATGGGCGTTGGCGTAAGTCCCGGATTGATGTAGGTGTTATAAGGTGAAGGCATCTGCACCTGGGCATAGGTGAGGGGCTGCTCGACCGTCTGCCGAATGCCCAGCCCATACTCTACTGTAGGGTCTGCACCGAGGGGAATGCCCTCGCGCAGCCGCCGGGCAAATACGCTGGCGATCGTGGGGCGCTCTTCCTGCACCACGGCCTCTTTTTCAACAATGCTGGCCAGCGTCACCCATTCCATCAAGCTGTAGGGCGACTGATTTTTGTCATAGAGCGGCAAGGCAGCCTGCTCGAAGCGGCGAAGCATCTGGTCGATCGCCAAGTCAGGCGTGAGTTCCCCCGTAAACTGGTAGGTGTCGGGAAACAGGAAGCCTTCTAGCATGGGCAGGGCTTCTGGCAGCCAGGGAAAGCGATCGCGCGGGATTTGCTTCGTCGCTGCGACAAACGCCTCAGCCGAGAAGTAGCCCTGTTCCTCGAAATACTCAGCCATCTGCTGAATCGTCCAGCCTTCGGGAATGGTGAAGCTGTTTTGCACGACCTCACCCCGCCAAATTTGGTCGGCGATATCCGGCAGTGGCTCGGCGGGCGACAGCGCATAGGTGCCTGCCTGGAAGCTGCCTTCCCGCCTTTGCCAGGTTTGCCAGCGCGTCCACAAATTCCAGGCTTCGGTCGAACGAATGAGTCCTTCGGTTTTCAAGGTTTCGCCGATTTGCTGGGCAGTGCTGCCTGCGGGGATCTCCAGCCTTACGGAGGCTGTCTCTCCGGTGGATTCTCCGTCGGCCGCCGCCACCGGGGCGATCGCCCCCAGCCACCAGCGCCACCCCTGCCAACCGCCGGCCGAAAGCGCCAACAGCACCAGCGCCAGCACCATTAGCCCTTTTGAAAATCGTTTGATCAACATCTTGTCTTCTCCGAAAGCAGAGACGTCGGGCGATCGCCCTGCGTTCCTCCGGCAAGCAAACGCTCATACCGGGTTTGGGTGCCCGGAGTTGCAACCGCCTCGCCCAGGTGCGGCTTGAGCAGCGGGTTTAATGACTCAAACTAACGACTGGTAATCAAACTACTCGAACGAATCAAAAAGCTGCTCTTCGAGCTGCGGACGTACCGCTTGAAACTCTTCTGGAGAGAGCAACTCTGGTTTCCCGTCAGCATTGACACGGGCAAAAAACATCAGCGGATCGAGCGGCGTGCAGACATCGTATTCCTGCTCTTCGTGGTAGAAGGAGGTGAGTCGCTGGAACTGCTCCGAGTCTACGGGCCCGTCTTCCTCACCCACGTCAATAGTAATCACATCCTCTTCACCCACATCGGGCAGTTCGCCCACGGCTGTGAGCGTGTAGGCCGTGCGCTTCAGCGCCAGATCATGTTCTGCCAGCACGGCGCGCGCCGTTTCAAAGATCTCTTCGATTTGAGCATCGGCTAGATCGACCAGCGTTTCGGCGTCTTCTTCGTCGTCATCTTCCCAAGCAAAAATTTCGATCGGAGAATCGACCGGCAACAGCAGCAGATAGGCATGTCCGTCTACCTCAACCGAGTGCTCGACATAACACACGAGCGATCGCCCTTCTTCATCCGTCAGGCTGACGGTCGGCAGTTCTGCCTCCAAGTCGCCCTGGTTTGCGTCAAAGCCATCCCCGTTTTTCCCTACCTTTGCCATGCCAATATCCTTAAATTTCACAAGCGTATTGCTACTGAAAACTTTACCGCATCGCCGCGCCGCAATTCATGAAAGGTTGATTCTTCAGGAACGATAAAACCAATCTAGCTTGAGCGTTAGTTCGTCTAAACTGAAAACCGCCGTGGCTCAAGCAGGGCCCACCGGACGCGAGTCGAGCCACTGCTGCAAGATAATGGCGGCGGCCTTGCGGTCGATTAGCCCTTTGTTTTGAGAGGGCGATCGCCCCTCCGCCTGAATCAGCTCCTCAGCAGCATAGGAAGTCAGCCGCTCATCCACAAACTCCACCGGCAACGCCAGCGCCGCCCCCAATCGCTCCGCAAATCGCCGCACCTGTCGCGCCTGTGCTCCCACGCCGCCATCCAGTGTGTAAGGCATCCCCACCACCAGCACCGCCACCTGCCGCGCCTGGATCAGCGCCCGCAGCTTCTCCACATCTTCGGCAAAAGATCGCCGCTCAATCGTCGTCAGGCCTGTAGCGATCAGCCCCGTTCCATCACAACCCGCTACGCCAATCCGCTTTCGACCCACATCCAGCCCCAGCGCCGAGACTTGCTTCATGCTGCTCCCTTCATGCTGCGTCCGTAGAAACCAGAAGAGAAGCGATGCGGGTTGAACTCAGGCAGATCATTTAGGCTAATCGAGACTAATTGAAAAGACTAATTGGAATCTTTGGGAATTCCCGGTGGCTTTGCGTTTGGCTTGGCACTGGTGCCCGACTCTAGCGAAAAGCGGCTGGGCACTGGCTTGCGGGCAGGCTGAAGATTTTGCAGCATGTCGGTAAGTTGCAGCCCTTCCAGCGGTTTCGCTTCCCGCAGCTTGTGCCACACGGAACGCGACATCATCAGCGTGTGGTGGGTTGGCTCTGCCCCAAGCTGTTGCAAAAAGTCTTCCCGCTCTGGCTGATAGTCGGCCGAGTCCACTACGAGCGACTGTTCGGGATAGCCCTTGACCACTTGAGCAATTTGGCAAAATAGCTCGGGATAAAGCCAGGTATAGGCGGGGTGCACCTTCAGGTTGGCCTCATGGGGCTGGCTGCCGTCCTTGCAGAGTTGCAACTGAAAATAGCCGATCGCCACTTTCCGCTGAGGCTCGAACACATAGCCGCTGACATGCTGCACGGGTGTAAACCAGCTTCCGAGTCCGTCTGTGACCCCGCTGAGCAAACCAGACTTGAAATCAGCAATATGGCGGTCAAACACCTGCCGGACATGGGGCGGCATCGACACCGTGTCAAGCTGATACAGCAGCCCAGCGTCAGCATTGCTCACAGGCAGCAAATTGGGTAAGTCTGGCTGGCGATCGGCCAAAACGCGCCACAGGTCAGGGGCGATCGCCCAGTAGGTCATCTGGGCCAGCGGCTGAAACCCCGTCTGACGGCATAGCCCAATCACCGAATTGTCGTTAACATCGACTTCAATTAGCCAGGTGCGGGCTTCCCAAATAGTTTGCAGGCAGTAGCGCAGCAGTTGCGAACCCGCATCGAGCAGCGACGACCGCTTTGGCTCTCCTGCTGCATATTGCCCTACCGCAATTTGCTCAATCCGCCACGTACTGCGCGTGCGATTGAACGGCGACACCTGAATCACCCCTTGCAACTGATCATTTTGCTCCGCCACATAGGTCGAGAGCAAATGTTGCAGCGGGTTGGGAAATAAACTCAGCCCCTTGAGCAGACCGTACCAGCGGCGAAGCTGCTGTACACGCTGCGTCACCTCCAAGCGTCCACTCTCGGTATCCGCCTCTAATGCATCTAGCATGAGCCGCTCTACGACCTCAAGGTCGCGGCGGAGCAGGGGGCGAATGAGCAATTCAGACGTATCCGCAGGAGATGAGGCCATGAGATGGAAAATAATGGCAATGACTATATGCTACAACCGAATTTGAGGTTAGGGGAGTCAGGCGGGCGAAGGGGGGAGTAGATGATGCGCAGGGTAGAGAGAAAGATCTGAGGAAAGGCTTATGTCAATTCTGGATTTTAGAGTTTGGATTCTAGAATCTGAATTTTAGAGTTTGGATTTTAGAGTTTGGATTTTAGAGTTTGGATTTTAGAGTTTGGATTTTAGAGTGGTGATGCTGGATTGCTGGTTCAAGCGCGGATAAGGTTTCTAGCAATCTTAATCTATGGCGTTGTTGAAGTAGAGCGCTGTTTAATTAAATGGATAAATATTAAATCCAGTTTTATCTGCTTTGCGATATGCCACGCTACACACCGCTGTTTTGCACAAAAGTCGTTGGTAAAACAATGAGGGTATTGCCCTGACGACCGACGACATGCACGGTCTGCCCAACGGCGATCGCCACATCCGACACCTGGCTACGGGCCGACCAGATTGTGCCTTCGTAAGCCACTTCGCCCACACCCCCGCGAGGAATCGTCACTGAGACTTGGGCTTCGCTAGGCGCGGCCAGATCTTTAGACGATTGGGGCACCAGTCCCCGCATCACAATCGCCAGCGCCACAGACAAAATCCCCCACAGCATCATTTGTAGACCAACACTGGGCAGGCTGAGGGCGGCGATCGCCGTAATGATCGCGGCTATGCCCAGCGCCGTAATCGTGGGTTCAAACACCAGCAAGTTCAAAAACAGGCAACACATTCCCCCCACCAGCCAAAGCAGGTAGGCAGGCTGATTCAAGATGGACTGCATCATGGTAGGAAGCTCCCATATATTGAAAGACGGCAGACCGGGCACTCGAAGCGTTGGGAGCTGGTCAGCCGCTAGTTTCAGACTATACAGGGCTTACGCAGTTGAAACGAGTTTTATAGATTCTGGATGATTTTTCGCGGGCTGCGCCCGCGAAAAATCATCCAACTGCGTAAGTCCTACTATATTCTCAAACTACAGGCTGGCGATCGCCAATTACAGACCGCCCGCCTTCTTAAAATACTGCGATGGATTAAAATCCTGTGGCAGTCGAATTGTGACAGTTAGCAGATACGGTTACTGGCAGATACGGGCAGCGGATAACGTGACGGTAGCGCAGGCTGTGGAGTGCAGGCTGTGGAGTGCAGGCGATCGCCCTCCGAAAAACCAGCTTAGGAAAACTGGGGAACACTGGCTTAGAAAAACCAGCAGGATTCTTCCATCTGCCCTGCTCTACTCTTCATTATTCAAGGCATTGTTATTCAAGGCATTGTTATTCAAGGCATTGTTATTCAAGGCATTGTTATTCAAATCACTCGGAGCGCCTCGCAAATCCTCTACCTCCGCTGACCCGGCAGGGGTTTGCAGGCTGGCTGCTGCCGCATCCGAGGCTTCAGACGGCTCCAGAGGAAGCGACGGAACCACTCGGATAGACTGCGCTCTGCGCCGCAGCACTCGATTGATCGATGAAGACAAATACCCCGGCAGTACAAACACCACCAGCGGCAACCCTGCCAGCAAAACCGTAATGCCAGTTCCCGCGACCTGGGTTCTGACGTATTGACGCGGCTGGGCTGGGGCAGTGGCGGCCATTTGCTCTAGCGGCAGTGCTGCCATCTCCAGCCAGCTCGAGAGCTTGTCTGAAAGCTGGGCATTGAGCCGGAGTTGTAAGTTTGGTGTGGAGAAAGACTGGGCATATTCAGCCGTCAAAAACGGGCGATAGTAGACGGCATCCGGCGTCAACTGTTTAACAAAAGAGAGCGACACCCCTTTCAGCAGCTCCCGCAGGGCGGCTGTTTCGCGATCGCCCTGTTCTCGCATAAACAGGTTTTGGGTGAGCGCCTGATTCAGGTTGTCAGGATCGCCCACGCTCAGATGTCCGCCGCCAATCGCCGTCAGCAGCAGCTTGGAATCGGTGTGGAGTCGGGTAAACGGCAAAAGCTGCTGGCTCACCGCTGGCATCACTGCGTCCGACGTACCTGAAGCAATCAGTGTGGGAATGCGGATTTTAGCCAGACTCTCTTCGTCAAACAGTCGCCCGATGACGGGATTTAGCAGCATGATGCTGGCCACTCGGCGATCGCGCAAGTCTGGCAGCTCATCCGGCAAATCGGACGCTGTACACTGTAGCCAGTCAGCGATCGACAGCGTCACCCGCTCCGGGCTATTACAAAACTGACGTAAATTGGGTAAATCCAGCGACGCCCCTGCCAGCGCCAGCGCCGTGTAGCCCCCCAGCGAATGTCCAATTACCACGGTTTTTTCCGTATCCAGCCGCCCCTTGAGCAGCGTTGAGTGTCGGTTGAGGCGGTCTAGCTCACTCAGCAAAAAGCTAACATCCAAGGGGCGATCGATAAATTCACGGCTGGGCAGCAAATCAGCGCCATGCCGGCTCCGCGTTCTGCCCTGCGTAATCTCCGTGAGCCAGGCCACATTGCTGCCAGGATGCTCTAACGCTGCCACTGCAAAGCCATAGGACGCCAGATGACGGGCTAAATATCCTAAAAACCGTCGATCGGCCCCAAAGCCGTGAGAAATCACAATCAGGGGGCCGCGGCTGCGATAGCTCCAGTAGAGGTCTACTGGAATCGTACGCCCCCGTTGATAGTCGCGGAATACGAGCGACTGCTGACGCACCCATTGCGAACCAGACCGAGTCGGATCGAGTGCGGTATGGAATGGTTTTGCTTTGGTTGTTGTGTCGGTTTTTGTCTCGTTTTTTGTCTCGTTTTTTGTCTCGGTCACCGTTAGTTCGCGCTCCAGGATGGAGGTGAGCGCTTGGCTCTGCCAGTAGGCCAGGTTCATCTGTGAGGTGAGCGATGCCACCGCCGTCAGATCAATTACCACTTCTGAGCTGGGAAATTCCTGGAAGAAGCCCAGCAGGCTCAGCCCGTGAGCATGGGTGGCGGCGCGGGTTAGCGCCAGTTGCAGCATTTGGCGATTGCTGTTGGGGATGACGCGCTGGAATGAGGTGAGCAGGCGATCGCCCGCCGCCGAGTTCAGCAGATCCTTCACCAGGCGATTTCCGGCACGGGCATCCAGCGGAATACTGCTCTGAAGCGTGCTCTGCACTGAAGGGTTGAGCAGCAGTTGATAGGGCCGCAGCGACCCTTTGATATCGCCAGTTTTAGCATAATGCTGCAAGTCGGAAAGTTTCACCGACGATTGCACCGGGCCCAGCTTGACCGACAGTTGTTTGGCGGCGGCGGCCGGTTCTGCCAAACTGCCCAGCGCCAGCAGCACCCCCCCCAGCCAGCCGAGGGGCGATCGCCATCGGGGGAGATGGGTAGCTCGCGGCGCGGCGATCGTCGGTCGAGTTTGAGCAAACCCAGGATTGTCTAAGGGGGCAACCGAACGCGCTACCCCAACAGCAGCCTGTTGGGCAAGAAACCAGCGAATCAGTAGGGGCGACAGAGTCATCTCAAACAGTTTCACAGAACGTCTTCACAGAACGTCTCGGCACGTCTCAGTGGACTGAGCGCATTCGGGCAAACCAGCCAGGCTGCTGCCGACGAGGTCTAGATGCAGGTATTGATTAACATACCCAGATTGCAATGACAGCGGTATAAATCCGGTGGCATTAAATCAATAATTTAAGAAATTTAAGATTTGGGTTATCCATTAGTTTTCCCTATATAACGGGTAGATTAACAGGCGGTTAACCATTATTCCTAGCCCTTTTGGGAGAATTATTTAGGAGCCGCAAGGGGCCTAAATTTTGCTCAGTCGTGTTTGCTCAGTCGTGGCTTAGCTCTGCCAGCCGATGGCCGCAGTGTGCACAAAAGCGATCGCCCATCTGCACCGCACTGCCACACTGCGCACAAAATCGCTGCTGGGGCTGAGCGTTGCTGCTGCCCATGCGTAGCTCCAAGTTGCCCATTTTCATCTGCATTGGGTTGAGGCTCATTTCCATGTCGCCCATTTTTAGCTCCCCCATCTTCGGCAGCTCGCTTGAAGGCATGGGTGGCATGGGCGACCGGGGTTGCAGGGGCGGCATGGGTTGCATAGGTTGCATGGGTGGCATGGGTGGCATGGGTGGCATCGGTGGCATCGGGTCACCCGCAGTTTCCTCTACGGGCAGCGCGATCGCCCCCGACAGCGCCGGCACTCCGCTCAAAAGCTGCATCTGGCTACCCTGCACCTGAAAAAAGCGCGAACCCGTGACCGTCTCAAGCTGAATCACAATGCCGCCCGCTGCCCGAAATACCTGCGGTGGGGCAATCCATTCGCCCGTTTCTGCCGACAGGCGCTGGCTTTGCTGCTGACCGGCGCTGCTGCTGGCGAGGGTGAGGGACGTGAGGCGATCGCGATTCTCGATCCAGAGGCGCTGTCCGGCACTCAGATCAGTGACATAAGCCATAACTCAGTTCTTCCTCAATTTTTGCAACAGGGAAACCAGGCATTTTGAACCAGGTTTGGTATTATCCCTACATCCTAAGACCCCACTCAAAAGCAGGGGGGAATGTTGGAGCGCTGAGAGGCTCTAAAGACCTGTGCTGTCCCTTTGTTCGCCCCTGGCCAGCATTTAAAGCACTCAGTTTACCGTATCCGTTTTGGCCGATTTGGCGGGTGGGGTTTGCCATAGTGGGGAGCAGAACCGGCCGGAATCGGTGATTCATTCAAGTCATGAAAATCATTAACAGGCGATCGCCCTGAGCACGCCTGCAAGACACAACGGCACTGCGAAGAATTGAAGAACTGAAGAACTGATGAAGAATTGAAGAATTATTGCTGTGAAACTGGACGACTACGACCCCGGAGATTTCTACGACGAGCTGTTTGCTGCCCCGGCGCAGCCTCGCCCCGAAGCGCTGCCTCTCGTCGAGCGCATTAACTCCCTCACCATCGAAGACTTGCAGCAGCGCCAGCAAGCCGCCCAGAAAGCATTGCTGCGCCTGGGAGCCACCTTTAACGTCTACAGCGACAATCAGGGCACTGAGCGCGTCCTGCCCTTCGACATTATTCCGCGCATTGTCTCTGGCGGCGACTGGGCCTGGCTAGAGCGCGGGCTAAAGCAGCGAATCGAAGCGCTTAACCAGTTCCTGGGCGATATCTATGGCGAGCAAAAAATTGTCAAAGACGGCATCATTCCCGCAGATTTAATTGACTCCTCTAAGGGATTTCTTCAGCCCTGCGTCGGCATGGAGCCGCCCAACGGCATCTGGTGCCACATTACAGGAACCGATCTGGTGCGCGATCGCGACGGGCGGTGGTACGTGCTAGAAGACAACCTGCGCTGTCCCTCTGGCGTGTCCTACGTGCTAGAAAACCGCCGTGTCATGAAGACGACGTTTCCGCTGGTATTTGGGCAAATGCCGATTTTGCCCGTAGATGACTACGCCGGGCAACTCCTGGAAACGTTGCTGAACCTGGCCCCGCCGCACCTGGACGACCCCACCGTGGTCGTGCTTACTCCCGGCATGTACAACTCCGCCTATTTCGAGCATTCCTTTTTGGCACAGCAGATGGGCGTGGAGCTGGTGCAGGGCAGCGACCTGGTCGTCGCCGATGGCTATCTGCAAATGAAGACCACCAAAGGACTCCAGCGGGTAGATGTGGTTTATCGCCGCATCGACGACGACTTCCTCGACCCCACCACCTTCCGCCCCGACTCGATGCTGGGCATTCCGGGAATTATGGAGGTTTATCGGCGGGGACGAGTCGCCCTGGCTAATGCTCCCGGCACAGGCGTTGCCGACGACAAGGTGATCTACGCCTATGTGCCCAAGATGGTGAAATATTACCTGGGTGAAGACCAACTCATTCCCAACGTGCCGACCTATCTCTGCTGGGAGCCGCAGGATCAGGCTTACGTGCTGGATAACCTGGACAAGCTGGTGGTGAAGGCAGCCAACGAATCCGGCGGCTATGGCATGTTGATCGGCCCCCACGCCAGTCCCGCCGAGCGCGAAGACTTTGCCGATCGCATCCGCACCACCCCGCGCAACTACATCGCTCAGCCCACGCTCACCCTGTCGCGCGCGCCGACCCTGATGGGCGATCGCCTCGAAGGCTGCCACGTCGATCTGCGCCCCTACATTCTCTACGGCAAAGAGATTTACGTGAATCCCGGCGGCCTCACCCGCGTTGCCCTCCGGCGCGGTTCCCTCGTCGTCAACTCGTCCCAGGGCGGCGGCACGAAAGATACGTGGGTCGTTGGTGATAGTTAAGT
>RFIF01000347.1 GCA_003695655.1 Cyanobacteria bacterium J069 | reverse complement strand
TGGCGGCCGCTGGGGTGAAAGGCGATCGCCAGCACGGGCCCCCGATGGGCAGAAATCGTGGCAAGACAGACGCCATCCTCGACGCGCCACAGCTTGATCACACCGTCGGCACTGCCGCTGACCAAGAGTTTCCCGTCAGGACTAAAGGCGATCGCCCGAATCCAGCTTCCTTGCCCTGTCAGCGTTTGCAGACAGGCTCCGGTTTCCAGGTTCCACAGGCGCAGGGTTTGATCCTGACTGCCACTGGCTAAGCGGCGGCCATCGGCACTGAGTGCAATACACCATACGCCGCCGTCATGTCCGGCCAGCGTCCGGTGGCACAGACCCAACTGGGTGTCCCAGAGCTTGATTGTGCCGTCCAGGCTACCGCTGAGCAGGGTTTTGCCATGAGGGCTATAGAGCACCGAGAGCACCGCATCGCGATGCCCCTCCAGCGTTTGCAGCAGGCGCTGGGACTGGGGATTCCATACCTTGATGCTGGAATCTTCACTGCCGCTGGCGAGGAGGGGCAGTGTGGGGTGAAAAGCGACCGACCAAATCCAGCGCGTGTGGCTGTGCAAACTGCCGAGGAGCCGCCCCGTTTGACGATCCCACAGGCGCAGGGTGCGGTCTTGGCTGCCGCTGGCCAAAGTGTGTCCGTCGGGCGAAAACGCCACCGACCAGACACCGTTGCTATAGCCCTGGAGCGTCCGCAGGCACAGGCCGCGACCGTTCCACAGGCGCACCGACTGGTCTTCGCTGCCGCTGGCGAGGATGCCGCTATCGGGGCTGAAGGCCAGCGCCGCGACCCAGCTCCGATGTCCTGTCAGCACGCGCCGACACTCGCCCTGATGATAGTCCCACAGACGCAGGCTGCCATCGTCGCTGCCGCTGGCCAGGGTGCGCCCGTCGGGGCTGAAGGCGATCGCCCGCACAGCCTGTCCGGAACCTGGTAACGGCGCTTGGGGCGTCAGCGCCACCCCGCCCCGCCGTCCTGCCAATTCCACCTGCCACAGGCACACGGTGCCGTCATCATTGCTGCTGGCCAGGGTGTGCCCGTCAGGCGAAAACGCCACCGACCAGACCCAGGGCGGCACTTTGCCAGCGGTGTGGTCTGGGTTTTTCAGCGTCGCCAAACCCTCGCCGCTGCTGGCATTCCACAGGCGCACCGTGCCATCGTAGCTGGCGCTGGCCAGCAAAAATGCCGGAGATTTTGCCGCCGGGCCCAGCCGCAGCGGGGCGGGAGAAAAGGTGACAGAGCGGACTTCGTGGGTATGCCCCGCCAGTGAGTGCAGCAAGGTTCCTGTCCGCACCTGCCACACCCGCACCCAGTGGTCTTCGCTGCCCGTTGCCAGGGATTGCCCATCGGGCGAGAAGGCCACGGAAAAGACGCGATCGCTGTAGCCTTGAAACGTTCTCAGGCAGGCTCCCGTTTGCACATCCCAAAGATGAACGCTGCGGTTGGCACTGCTGGCCAGGGTGCGCCCATCGGGCGAAAACGCTACCGACCAGACCCAGCCTTCCGCCACTCGCAGGCTCAGCAGTTGCTTGCCATCCGAGACTTGCCAAAGGTGGATTTCGTGGTTCACGTCGCCAGTGGCCAGCAGCTTGCCATCGGGACTAAAGGCGATCGCCAGAATTTGGCTAAATGTTTCGGTAAACACAGAGCGCGCCAAATTTGCACCCGTGAAATTTACCCGATGCAAGTTCACGCCGCGCAGATAAGCATTCCACACTGCCAAGCCTGAAAAGTCCCAGCCCGTCAAGTCTGTGTCGATTTGCACCAAGAGATTTAGCAGATTCCCAGCGGCGTAGCTCGGCTGGGTTTGAGGAATGCGTCTGAGGTGCGCTAAGTGCGATCGCAGGTGTGCTTCTAGCTGATCTTGTTCCTGGGTTTCGAGCAGTCGTTTGGCGAGCGGACTCAGAATCAGCCGAGTTTGCGTTTCGCGGATATAGTCTTTGGCCTGGGGCTGGAGAATTCCGTGAGTGTGCAGCAGAGACGCCGACAGGTTTTTGCCTTCCGAGGAGTGTTCTGGGAGACGTTCTAAAGAGCGATCGCCCCAATGCTCGATTTCTTGCTGCAAGCGTTCAATGATCTGTTCCGTAACATATTCCATCACGGCGGGCTGAAGCGTGAATCGAGTCTGTGATTTTTCCGTCAGACGGGGCACTGCTTTTTCCACCAGACAGCGTCGCTCCAGTGAACACAGCGCCTCCAGCAGTGGCCCCAGCGCCACGGGCGGAACCAGCACCGACCGCAAGCAGGAAAGGGTAACGGGCTGACGGGCGATCGCCAGCCAGTCCATCACCTGCCGCTCCAATTCCGACAGTCGATTAATCTGCTGCGCCAGCAAATCGCGGATATCGCCAAACACCGACGTACCCGTTTCCAGATAGTCGAGAAATCCTGCAAGCTGCCCATCAAACAGGTCTTGGATCACCGAGGCGACCATTTGCAGCGCCAGCGGATTGCCCGCATAGTGATTCACCAGGGTTTGCCATTCGGCGTCGGTGCCGCTAAAGTCGCCCTTCAACGCAAACAGCTCTTGCCCGATGGACGGCGGCAAGCCCGACAGCCGCAGCGAGCGAATGGGCAGGTGCGTGCCCTCGCGAGCCGCCAGATTTCCCGGCTTTTCGCGGCTAGTAAGAATAACGGTGCTCTGATGTTCTGCTTCGCCTAACGCTTGCAGCAGTTGCCCATAGCCTTCGTATCCCGGTAGATAGCCGCCGCCGCGATCGCCCTGCCGCATCACCGTTTCGCCGTTGTCCAAAATGATTAGGCAGCGGTGCTGGCGCAAATAGTCGAGCAGGCGGCGGATACGCCCGTCGAGGGAGTCGGGCAAGTCGGCATTGCGCTGGTGGGATAACACCTGGATCAAATCCGCCAGCAGATCCAGCACTGGTGGGGCATTGCGGAGCGATCGCCAGACGGTGAACTGGAAGGTGGACGGATGAGGGATGGGAGATGAATGGAGCGTCTGTATGGTGGGACGAGATGGCTGGCGCAACTCCTCATTCATCCCTCCCCATTCATCCCTCATCCTTTCCGAGAGCCGCTTTGCCAGCTTGACCGAGAGCGTGGTTTTGCCGATGCCACCCATGCCCAACAGCAAAATGAGCCGACAGCGATCGCCACAAATCCAGTCTTCAATCTGCTGCAATTCAGCATCGCGACCATAGAAAGCGGGTAGATCGACCGCATCCCCCCAATCGATTAAATGAGCAGGTAAATGGGCTGGCAAAGCAGCGGTCGCAACGGGTGCGGGCGGTGAGGCGATCGCTGTGTGGCCGTCTGGCAACCTGTCTGGCACCCTGTCTGGCAGCGGGGCGATCGATGTTGCGGGCAGCAGAGCTGAGGGGTGTCGCAGTGCCCCCCGATTCACACTGGTTGGGGCAGGCCGCTCCAGCGATGCATCAGGCTCAGCATCAGACGCCACATTAGGCCCAGCAGGCGTCGGCTGCGAAACAGACGCTTTGACCCGCGGAGCCTGCCGCCTCAAGACGAGCTGGAGGTTGTGCTTGGTGACTTTTTCCTGAAAGGCGTCCGAGAGCAGTTGCCAAAGCTGGGAACCTGTCTGCTTTACATAGCCCAGCTCATAGCCATAGCGACGGGCAATTTCCAGGTAGGACTGCTCCTCCCACGCCTGGCAAAACACCGTCCGTTGCAGCTTGCTCAGGCGATTTTCCCGCAGGGCGAACTCAACTATGGCTAACGCTTCTTCGGAGTTCATAAACGTTTACAGAAAAGACGTGGAAATGCCCATATACCAAGGCGATCGCCCTCCAACAGTCCCCATACACCCCCACTGCGTATCAGCGATGCTAACGGTTTGGGCGATCGCTCTTTGTAATCTAGGCAACAATCTGACCTTCCCCTACCGAACCTTTTCCGAACTTTTCTCACACCTTTTAGAACCCCGTTCCCAGAATGGCTCTGATAGGCTTTGGTCTAACTCAATCACCCGATCAGGTTTTAGTTCAGGTTTCGTCACAAGGTTTCGTCACAACGTTTCGTCACAAGGTTTTGTTGCAAGGGAGCTGGGATCGTGAGCAAAGAAATGAGCAGGAAACGCATTTTGAACGTGTCTCGTCGTCAGGTCATTCGGGGAATTCTCGCCACCAGTGCTTTTGGACTCACAGCAAAGCTGGGGACAGCGTGCAGCCCCGCTGGCTCCGGTGGAACGGATGCCGCTGCCGAGGGCGGGGCATCCGGCGGCGAACCGCTGACCATCGGCTTTATCTACGTCGGTCCTAAAGATGACTACGGTTATAACCAGGCCCACGCCGAGGGCGCAGCCGGCACCGCCAGCAAGTTTAGCTGGGTAAAGTTGGTGGAAGAGGCGAACGTACCGGAAACCACTGCCGTTGCCGAATCGATGCGTAGCATGATCGACATCGACGGTGCCAAAGCCATCTTCCCTACTTCCTTTGGCTATTTTGACCCGCACATCCTCAAGCTGGCAGAAGAATATCCTGACGTGCAGTTCTTCCATGCGGGCGGCCTATACCAGGAAGGCAAAACGCCGAAAAATGTCGGCAGCTACTTTGGCTACATCGACGAAGCGCAGTATATCGCGGGCATCGTGGCGGCACTCACCTCCAAGAGCGGCAAGCTGGGCTTTGTAGCAGCAAAGCCGATTCCCCAGGTGCTTCGTAACGTGAACAGCTACACGCTGGGCGCTCGTAGCGTCCGCCCCGATGCCACTACACAGGTCCTCTTTACGGGCAACTGGGCGGAGCCGATCAAAGAAGCCGAAGCCACCAACAGCATGGTGGATCAGGGCATTGATGTGGTCACTTGCCACGTAGACAGCCCCAAGGTGGTGATGGAAACCGCCGAAAAGCGCGGCATCTTTTGCACGGGCTACCACGCCAACCAGGCGGCACTGGCTCCCAAGGGCTATCTCACTGGAGCCGAGTGGGACTGGACGAATATCTATTCCAAAATTGCCGAAGAAATCTATGCAGGCAAATCGCTGCAAGCCGGCACAATCGACCACATTCTGCGGGGCGGCTTGAGTGACGGTTTCTGCAAGGTGTCGGACTATGGCCCTGCCGTCAGCGCCGAAGCCAAAGCCGCCGCAGACGAAGCCAAAGCCAAGCTAATGGACGGCAGCCTCGTGATCTATTCCGGCGAAGTGAAAGACAACAAGGGCGGCACCGTCGTCAGCGCCAGCGAAAAGCTAGAGCAAAAAGATCCCAAGCTGGAGCAGATGGACTATCTGGTGGACGGCGTGTTGGGATCGGTAGGAGGCTAGGGATCAATGGCTCTTTCACAAAGCTGGCGCAGGACGCTGGAATCTCTCTGTCTGTCATTTGGGGCCATTCTGGCCGGCATCTTGTTATTTGGAGTGTTTTGCGCGTTAGCCGGAACGAATCCTTTTGCTGTGTATGGTTCGATCTGGAAGGCAGCGTTTGGCACCTGGAGCACGTTTCAGAATACGCTAGTGCGGGCGGCTCCGCTGATGCTGTCTGCCCTGTGTACTGCGCTGCCTGCCCGATTGGGACTGGTGATTATCGGCAACGAAGGCGCACTCGTGGTTGGTGGACTGGCAGCCGTTTCGATGGGCCTTGCTATGGGAACGGCTTTCCCTCCTTTTATTGTGCAAGTGGGGATGGCGATCGCCGGGATGATCATGGGCGGCATCTGGATCGGCGCGGCGGGCTGGCTGCGGCACTATCGCGGTGTGAACGAAACGATTAGCAGCCTGCTGTTGAACTATGTGGCGATCGCCCTGCTAAATCACCTCGTCGGCGGCCCCCTGCGCGACCCCAGCTCGCTCAACAAGCCCTCCACCTTTCCGCTGGCAGAGGTCAACATGCTGGGTAGCATTCCCGGCACGCGGGTTCACTGGGGCTTGCTCTACGGGCTGATCGCCTGCATCATCGCCTATTTCCTGATGCAGCGCACCACCTTTGGCTTTGCTGCCCGCACAGCCGGAGGCAACATCCGCGCCGCCAAGATTGCGGGTCTGCCCGTCGGCAAACTAACCGTGATGATCTGCTTCCTGGCGGGCACCTGCGCCGGTTTGGCAGGCATGGTCGAAGTCGCCGCCGTCCAGGGCGCAGCCAATGAATCGCTCAATGTCGGCTATGGCTATGGCGGCATTCTCGTCGCCTTCGCCGCCCGCCACAATCCTCTGGCAGCCGTGCTGATTTCCCTACTCGTCGGCGGCATCCTGGCCAGCGGCGGCATCCTCCAACGCGCCCACGGACTTCCCGATGCGACGGTACTGATCTTCCAGGGACTCGTCTTTTTGATGGTGCTTTATAGCGACTCACTCTACGGCAAGTTTGGCGTTTTCAAAGAAAAGCCCATCATGATCGAGCCGCCCGCGCCGCCGCCACCAAGTCCAGGACAGGAGCCAGTCATGACGGTGTGATGACGATGGATGTAGGCAGAGGAATGAGGGATGAGTAGAGGTGGTTTGTTGAGCAAGATAGGTTCAGCCCTGCATCACTCTCACATTCCTCATCCAATCCTGCTGTTTGTCTTCCAAGCATCTTTTACTTGATCTCATAACGTTATTCACCCTGGGCTGCATTTCACCCACTAGAACTCTCTAGTTCATCTCTCATCCTTCATCCCTCATCCCTAACCTATGGCAGACACCTCACAAGCAATCGGCTGGCTAGGCGTTCCCCTAGCAATTATTGCGGGAACCATGCGCGGCGGCACGCCCTTTCTGTTTGTCAGCTTGGGCGAGTGCCTGACGGAAAAAAGCGGCAAAATTAACCTGGGTTTAGAAGGAACACTGCTGACAGGCGCGATGGCCGCCTATGCAGTTTCCTATCTCACCAACTCTCCCTGGCTCGGAGTCTTAGCGGCAGGGTTTGCGGGGGCAGCTCTCGGAGCCATTCACGGCTGGCTGTCGCAGCAGCCCAGGGTGAATGATGTGGCCGTGGGCATTGCCATGATCATCTTTGGCAGCGGCGTAGCATTCTTTTTTGGCAAGCCGTTCATTCAGCCTAAAGCGCCGCAGTTGCCGACGATCAACCTGGGCGAATGGAGCGATTTTCCGGCACTCCAGGCGGCGTTGCAGATCAGCCCGCTGTTTCTGATTGGACTGGCGATCGCCCCTATCATGGCCTGGTTTTTCCGCTCCACGCGCTGGGGTCTGTTCATTCGCGCCGTCGGCGACAGCCCCGAAGCCGCCCGCGCCATGGGCGTGTCGATTTTTAATGTGCGAATGTTCAGCGTCATTGCGGGCAGTTTTTTGGCAGGCATTGGCGGCGCGGCGCTGTCGCTCTACTATCCCGGCCTCTGGACAGAGCGGATCTCCAGTGGTCAGGGTCTAATGGCGGTCGCTCTGGTGATTTTTGCCCGCTGGAACCCGATCATGTGTCTCTGGGCATCGCTCCTCTTCGGCGGCGCACAGGCCCTCGGCCCCGCGCTGCAATCTATCGGCATCAAGGAAGGCTACTACCTATTCAACGCCGCCCCCTACGTGCTGACGCTGCTGATTATGATTTTCACCTGCTCCCCCAAGCGCACGCTCAGCGGCGTTCCCGGTGCGCTTGGAACCGATAGCTGATTCAGGAGATTGATGATGGGACGTTTTGTAGAAGCCGATCCCTATCCTTATCCGTTTAACGGCGAGCTGCATCCCGAAAATACAGCAGTGCTGGTCATCGATATGCAGATCGACTTTTGCGGGCCCGGAGGCTATGTGGACAAGATGGGCTATGACCTATCGCTGACTCGTGCGCCGATTGAGCCAATCCAAGCGGTGCTGGCGGCTGCAAGAGACAGGGGCTATCATGTCATGCACACCCGCGAAGGACATCGCCCTGACTTGTCGGATTTGCCGGAAAACAAACAGTGGCGATCGCGCCAAATCGGGGCAGGCATCGGCGATCCGGGCCCCTGTGGCAAGATCCTGGTGCGCGGCGAACCCGGCTGGGAAATCATTCCCGAACTCGCACCGCTTCCTGGCGAAGTGGTGATCGATAAACCGGGCAAAGGTTCCTTCTACGCCACTGATTTGGATCTCGTCCTCCAGCGCAATCGCATTCAAAATATCGTTCTCGCTGGCGTGACAACCGATGTCTGCGTGCATACCACCATGCGAGATGCTAACGATCGCGGCTATGAGTGCCTGCTGCTCTCCGACTGTACCGCTGCGACGGATTATGGCAATCACCTGGCTGCCCTTAAGATGGTCAAAATGCAGGGCGGCGTATTCGGAGCAGTATCCGACTCTCGTTCCTTGATCGAGGCGATCGCCCAGTAAGCGGGAAGCCTTTGCGCCAGAGCATATCGGCTACTAGCCAAATCATTTTGCCCAAATGCTTCGTCTCTGCCCCACCCAAACCCCTCATCCCTCCCTATGACTTCCACCGCCACCACTACCCCAACCATCCAAATCGAGCGCCCGCCCGATCTCCAGGTCACGGGCATGTCCAAGCACTTCGGTACGCTCGTCGCCCTCGATAACGTGTCGATGCACCTGAAACCTGGCAGCTTCCACGCGCTGCTAGGCGAAAACGGAGCCGGCAAAAGCACGCTGGTAAAGTGCATCATGGGCTTTTATGCCCCCACGTCTGGCGCAGTGCTAATCGACAACAATCCGGTGAAAATTGCCAATCCCCGCGACGCGCACCACTATGGCATCGGCATGGTGTATCAGCATTTCACCTCGGTGCCTGCCATGACGGTGGCGGAAAACCTGGTACTGTCGCGCTATGAGAGCAAGGCGCTGATCAACTGGAAGGACGAGATGGAGCAGCTCCAGGTGTTTATGGATAGTTCGCCGTTTCGAGTGCCGATCGACGTGCCGATCGCCCAACTTGCCGCTGGACAAAAGCAAAAGCTGGAAATCCTGAAGCAGCTTTATTTGCAAAGCCGAATTCTGATTCTGGATGAGCCGACCTCGGTGCTCACCCCCGCAGAAGCAGACGAAGTGCTGGGTCTGCTGCGCGAACAGGTGACGGAAGGCAAGCTGAGCGTGCTGATGATTTCGCACAAATTCCGCGAGGTGATGGCCTTTGCCGATGAAATTACCGTGCTCCGAAAAGGCAGGTTTGCAGGCAGCGGTTTGGTGAAAGACTTGACGGTGCCAGAAATGGCGGAAATGATGATGGGCGAAAAGAAGGAACCCACGCCCGTCAACAAGGTCGCAGACCTAGAAAAAGCAGCCGTGCTGGACGTGCGAAACCTCTGTGCCAATAAAGACAACGGCGTAGAAGCGGTTTCGAGCGTCAATCTGGTCGTCCACAGCGGCGAGATTGTTGGCATTGCGGGCATTTCGGGGAACGGGCAGCGGGAACTGGTGGAGGTGCTGGCAGGACAGCGCGAACCCACCTCTGGTGAAATCTATGTCAACGGCGAACCCTATGGCGCGACCCGTGCAGAGATGTTCAAACACAAGGTCTTCGCACTGCCAGAGGAACCGCTGAAGAATGCCTGCGTGCCACATATGAGCGTGGCAGAAAACATGGCATTGCACACGTTCGATCGCCCGCCTCAGGCAAAAGGCATCATGCTGATTTTGAACGCTATTCGCCAAACGGCGATAGGGCTGATTCACCAGTTCTCAGTTAAAACCCCGTCACCCGAAACGCCTGTCGGCAACCTCTCCGGCGGAAACGTGCAGCGCGCAGTGTTGGCACGGGAACTGTCTGCTGATCACATTAAGTTACTGATTGCGGCGAATCCTTGTTTTGGACTGGATTTCAACGCGGTGGACTTCATTCATACAGAAATCGTGGATGCCCGCAACCGGGGAGTGGCGGTGCTGCTGGTCAGCGAAGACCTGGATGAATTGCTGAAATTGAGCGATCGCATTCTGGTGATCAGCGGTGGCAAATTCGTCTACGACAGTCCCATTGATGAGGCTGACTTTGCAGCGATCGGCACCAGCATGGCGGGGCACTAGCAGAGAAGGATGAGGGACAAGGGATGAAGGATGAATTAAAGGAGTCATCATGAGTTTGAAAGTAGAGGCGCTGCCGTATGAATACGAACTGCCGGAAGATCTGAGCAAGTTGGCGCTGGTGATTATCGACATGCAGCGTGATTTTATGGAGCCGGGCGGGTTTGGCGATGCGCTGGGCAATGATGTGCTGCGGCTTCAGGCGATCGTTCCGGCGCTGAAGGAACTGCTGGCGGCGTTTCGGGCACTGGGGCTGACGGTGGTTCACACCATCGAGTGCCACCAGCCAGACTTGTCGGACTGTCCGCCCTCAAAGCTAAACCGGGGTGGAGGAGCGTTGAAAATTGGAGACGAGGGCCCGATGGGGCGAATTTTGGTGCGGGGAGAACCAGGAAACGGCATCATTCCCGAACTGGCTCCGCTGCCGGGAGAAGTGGTGATCCACAAGCCCGGAAAAGGCGCATTTTACGCCACGCCGCTGGGGGCAATTTTGGCGGAGCGCGGCATCACGCACCTGCTGGTGACGGGCGTGACGACGGAGGTGTGCGTGCAGACAACAATGCGCGAAGCCAACGATCGCGGCTATGAGTGCCTGATGGTGGAAGACTGCACCGAGAGCTACTTTCCCGAATTCAAACAATCGACGCTGGAAATGGTGCGAGCGCAGGGTGGCATCGTCGGCTGGACGGCCCCGTCTACAAACGTGCTGGCAGCCCTAGCCGCGTCGCGAGTGTCAGAGGTTGCCCCCGCTTAACCCGCTTCAGTCTAAATCAAGCGAGGAAGACCTCTGCGTAGCCGCCTGTGAATTCAGCCCCGCAGGCGGTTTTTCTTTTAAAAGATGACGCATAGCCAGCATAGAGACGCGCTGGCCACCTCTCAGGCAACCCATCAAACAGTGGAATTGAGAATACATCGGTTTATTAACGTCCTTTCTGAGCAGAGTTATCGACAGACAGCGCCTTGCGATAAACGATCTTATCTTCACCCACCTGATAGAAATCGCGGATGCGGGCTTCCTCTTCATAGCCACACTTGCAATAGAACGCCCGCGTCCGCTCAAAATCTGGCAATCCGGATGTTTCGACGAGCAATAGGCGGCCGCCGCGGGCTTGCAAGGCCTGTTCAACATAGTGCAGCAGCGTGCGGCCGCGTCCTTGTCTCTGACGCTCAGGATGAATCGCAATGAGCTGCAAATTCCAAACTTGATCGGCCATCCGCTCTAATTCGCAGTAGGCAACACCTACAGGCCCGTGGTCATCATCGGTAATCCAAAAATTCCCTCCATCGCTGCGATCGCCAAAATAATCGGCTAGCATGTCGCGGAGCAGCTCAAGATGTTCTGGCGCAAACAGTCCAGTCGCGTTGGCTACCTCCAGCAAGGCAGTCACATCCTCAGGGTTGGTGGGTCGAATCACGTCAACTCCCATGCATTAAGCTCGCAGGACATCTTTTGTGCTACAAAATGTAGTTTATCGTAGTGTATTGCGAGTCGAGCGATCGCACCTGAGTTGTGGATGAGAAACTGCTGAGCGGTTCGGTCAGAGTGCGGATGTGCATAATGCATCCGCAACGCTACTTTATTCCGTCTTTTTGCCTTTCGCGTCTGCGTACCGCTGCTTGAATATTGCCTGTCGCTTTTTGTGATCCACAATCGGTGCGGGATAGTTGCACGAACGGCGATCGCCCGCGTCAATAATGCCAGTCACCAGCGGTGCAGTGTCCAGGTTGCGAATCTCCGGCAGCCATTCGCGGATGTATTCCGCTTCTGGGTCAAATTTCTGCGCCTGGCTAGCCGGGTTAAAGATTCGCAGTGGCTTTGGGTCCATACCGCTGGAGGCGCTCCACTGCCAGCCGCCGTTGTTGGCCGCCAGGTCGCCATCGATCAGCCGCTGCATGAAATACTGCTCGCCCCAGCGCCAGTCAATGATCAGGTCTTTGGTCAAAAAACTGGCGACGATCATGCGGCAGCGGTTGTGCATCCAGCCCATTTCGTTAAGCTGGCGCATGGCCGCATCCACAATCGGGTAGCCCGTGCGCCCCTCGCACCAGGCCTGAAAGTGCTTTTCGTTGTTGTCCCAGGGAAAATTCTTGAACGGTTCCCGGTAGGGCCCGTCTGCTAGTTCGGGAAAGTGATACAGCACATGCTGATAAAACTCGCGCCAGGCCAGCTCTTGCCGCCACACGCGGATGCTTTCTTGCGCTTCGTCGCTGCGGGTTTGCTCCTGCGCTGCTTGGGTCGCCGCCCAGACGGTGCGAATGCCGATCGCCCCAAACTTCAGCGCCGGACTCAGCATTGAGGTGCCGTCTACGAAGGGCAGGTTGCGCTGTTCCTGATAGTCAGTAATGGCGCGATCGCAAAATTCTGCCAGCCGCTCCTGGGCTGCCGCTTCGCCCGGTTCTAGGATGAAGCCGCCGTTCCATACCACGCCCAGCTTTTTCGCCGTTGGCAAGGGAACTGTGCCTGCCGTTTTCGCTGCCTCTGCTTCGGCATCCGTCAGCCCGGTGGCGTTTTGCAACTCCGCTACAGGTTTGGCTTTGGGCTTGCTGCTCCAGTTTTTCCAAAATGGCGTGTAGACCGTGTAGGGCGTGCCAGAGCCGCTGAGAATCGCCTTGGGGTCATGCAAAATCTGATCCCAAAAAGCTTGGTATTCCACACCCGCTTCCTTCAAAGCAGCAGCCACCTGGCGATCGCGCTCCCGCCCATAGGGTTCCACATCGCGATTCCAGTAGACCGCCTCAGCCTTCAGCGCTTTTGCCAGTTGGGGCAGTGTCTTCACCGGATCATCGTGCAAAATCAGCAGTTGGCTACCCGCCTGGGTATAGCGCGTTTGCAAGTTTTGCAAGCAGCCCAGCAGATAGGCTACGCGCACCGGAGCCACGTCGTCGCGCTCCAAGATCCCTGGATCGAGACAAAATACACCCACGATTTTGGCAGAGCGCGATCGCCCCTCCGCCAACCCTATATTGTCCACAATCCGCAAATCGCGCCGATGCCAAAATAAAATTAGCCCACTCATGCCAAGCCCACTTAATCTCATTTATCACCTTACTGCATCCTCACAAACAGAGAACCCAAGCAGATAAGTATCTCTTTAGATAAAAGGGAACTACCTCTTCCGGTGGTCTTCCTAGCCTAAGGGTTTCGGTATTGTATAAACATGCTGAAAAGGGCGTTCAAAAGCCTGTTCAAATTAAGGAGACAACAATGAACTTTCTAGCATGGATTGTGTTGGGTCTAGTTGCAGGTGCGATCGCCAAAGCGATTTATCCTGGAAACCAAAGTAATAGCATCCTGGGTACTTTAATTCTGGGTGTAATTGGTGCATTTTTGGGAGGTACACTCTACACCCTGCTGACCACAGGAACGTTAGCCTTTACGGCGACTGGTCTGAGCATCGGTGGCGTTGTGCTGGCTGTTCTGGGTGCGATTCTTGCCCTGTTCATTTACTATTCGGCAAGTCGGCGGACTATCTAGTTAGCGCTATCTAGCTAGCTTTCCAGCTCTTACGGTTCTGGGGCAGTTTTGGGCTGGAGTGAGGATCATTGACTAGCAGCCGTGCAGACAGAAAAGATTGAGCCTGTGCAGCGCCTGAGCGACAACCTAAGGGATTATAGGATCGCTTTTTAACGCACTGTATAGAGCAACGGTACAAAGCAACGGTACAAAGCAACGGTACAAAGCAACGGTACAAAGCAACGATGCAAAATAACGATTGCATCTCTCATGATTCATGATTTAGGGCAACTTTCTAAAAAGTTGTCCTAAATCCATTTTCTTGGGATAAGTTGTTAGTAATTTCTTTTGAGTTATGGTAATTAGTAATTTCTTTTGAGTTATGGTAAAGAGTATAGTGACGAGATTTCCCGTGAGCGATCAACTAAGTCAATCCAGCCAATTAAAACCTTTAAAGCAACTACTAAAAGACTTTGTGTTAGACGCAGAAGGTGTTCTAGCCACAGCGTTAGAAACCTATGGTGCCGATCGGCTACGCCATTGGTCGGCGACTAATTTGCAGGGCATTAATCGATCCGATCTGGCGATCGATATGTTTCTGACCGAAGGACAGGTAGAAGGGCAATCTGTTCCAGATCTTTTTATTCAAGAAACGCCCAGGCTTTCGCAGGACGAGAAAGCTTTAATTCAAAGCTGGAAGCGAGCTTTTAATGGTCTATTTGTGGTGCTTCAGGTAGACGCCGATTGCTATGAGGTGAAGAACTGGCTTACTGAAAAATCCTACCGAGTTAAGCCCCACGAGTTGCAGTCTTCAGAAGAGCTTTCGCGGCTGAGTCCTGGTGAAATCTTGGTGACGCGACTATTGCCAGATGGAGAAGATGACTGGACTTTTTCCGGCCCTTTGATGCTGCTTGGCAAGTTGGGAAAACCAAAGCTAGCCGTCGCCATTGGTAACTTTAAGAATTGGTTCCCCCACCATCTCTATGGCGACGCTCCTGAGCTTTTAGAATCAGCCTGGCTTTCGGTAGAACGCTATCACGACTCATTTGTTGAGTTTTTTGGAGAAAGTCGAGTTACTTTACCTGGGCATGAGTTAAATAAACGGCTGCAAGCGTATCAAGACCAGATGACCCAGCGTCACCTGGAAGAAGTGGGCATTGATACATCCAAATCGCTAAAGGAGTTGGTTAGCGAGTCTGGTGTTTCGGAAGCAGAAGTGGCTGAATCGGCAGCGGTGATGGGGGGAGATCATCTTGCAGTTAGCCATTTGCTCAAGAGCGACCAGGCGATCAAAATGGTGATGCCTCCGATTAATTTGCCAGATGAGTTGCGGCGAGCGGACGCTGTTACGATATTTGTGCATCCCCGCTGGGGGCAGACCTTTTTAAAGGATTACACGCGCCTCACCCAACTGCTGGCATCCACAGAAGCAGAGGCTGCAACCGAGACAGCGGCAGCCGTAGATCGGATTGTCCAGAAATATCTTCAGACAGATGCCGTCACTCCTGACGTATGGCGCTGCCTGGCCGAAGAACAGCCGGAGCCTTTAACTGCCGCTTTAAGGCGATATTTCAATCGTCCGGCCTTAACCCTGGATGAGTTAGACCAAGTTCTGCTGGAGGCGGGGAAGCCTGCTGAACCAGTGCTACCAGAAATCGCCAGTGCTCCTGTGCATTTGCATAATTTGTTTGAGGAAGCGCTGCAAGAAGTCAACCGAAATTCGTCGAAGAAAAGGCCGAAGGACAAACGCAAACCAAAGTCTGGCTTTGCCGGTTCTGGCTTTGCCAATTGAGCTGGCTTTTGGGAACTGGCTTTTGGGAACTGGCTTTACCAATTGAGTTTTGGCGGGATTTAGTCTGGTGGATGCAGTCTGTTGGCGATCGCCGTTGCCGTGCCAATGTGGTCGCCTGTGATCATCTTCACCTGCACTCCTGCCAACTGGCAGGCCTGCACCACGCGGATCGCTTCCTCGCGACCCAATCGCTTCGACAGAACCCTTGACATAAACCAGGCGATCGCCCACACTCCCTGTTCTCAACCTAGCAAATATAGCCGTATGGTTAGGCAGTATTGTTACAAACATTCCCATCCTCCATTGGTTACAGGACTTACGCAATTGAAACGAGTTTTATAGATTCTGAATGATTTTTCGCGAGCTGCACCCACGAAAAATCATTCAACTGCACAAGTCCTAGGTTAATTTCTAGATTGGTTAATTTTGAGGCTAATTCGATGGGTTCAATCGAGAATTTAGTGATTCGGTATGCATTAGCCTGATGTCTTATACCTGGGCAGGTAAATAGAGCGCAGGGGGGTTATCTTAAGCGCAGGTTTCTATTAATTAATTGCAGATCCAGGACAAACTCAGGCGTGGGGTATGGCTGAGCCGTATTTTCACGACACAATCTGGCTCGCCTGCCCACATGCTGGAGCAAGTGTGTCAGAATTTATAACTGCTGCCGTTCAGGACATTTGCCCATGTTGACCACCACGCCGATCGCCGAGCTGCCCTTTTTGGGCGAAGAGGTCGCCGCTGACTACGACGCTGCGCGGGTCGTCATTTTGCCCATCCCCTACGAAGCAACGACCACCTATCGCAAGGGCTGCGAGCATGGCCCAGCCGCGATTCTGAACGCTTCGCATCAGGTGGAATATTATGACGAAGAACTGGAGCGCGAGGTGTGGCCAGTGGGCGTGTATACCCATGCGGCGATCGCCGACACGCGCAATGGCCCCGTCTCATCCGAAGAGATGCTGAAGGTGACGGAGGAAACCACCGCCAGGCTAATCGCCGACGGCAAGTTTGTCATCGGGCTAGGCGGCGAACACAGCATTACGACAGGATTGGTGAAAGCGTATCAGGCAGCGGCAACGGAACCCTTCACCGTCGTGCAGATCGACGCCCACGGCGACCTCCGCTACGAGTACGAAGGCTCGATCCACAATCACGCCTGCATCATGCGCCGCGTGGTGGAAATGGGCATTCCCACCGTGCAGATCGGCATCCGCAGCATTTGCAAAGAAGAGGCGGATCTAATTAAAGAGAAAAATCTGACTGTATTTCGGGCGCGGGAAATTGCCACCCAGCCCGACTGGGCCGAACGGGCGCTGGCCGCCATCCCCACCCGCAACGTCTTTTTCACCATCGACCTGGACGGCATCGACCCGACGCTGATGCCTGGCGTGGGCACGCCCGAACCCGGCGGGCTGAACTGGTATGCCCTGCTTGGCTATTTGCGATCAGTGTTTGAGCAGCACCATGTGATCGGAGCCGACATTATGGAACTGGCTCCCGTCAGCGACTCTGTAGTATCGGAATTTACCGCCGCCAAGCTGGCCTATAAGCTAGTTGGCTATCAGGCGATCGCCCAGGGCTGGAGCTAGACGCGGAATGCAGGACACCGATCCGTCCATCCAGGCGGCAGACCCGGTCAACCCATCTGATCTTGCGCTGGGGTTGATCTCCCCCCACATTCCCCCCGACCTGTGGCAGCGCCATTTTGCGGGAGCACCGCTGCGGCTGGGCGTGCTGGCATCGGGCAGCGGGTCAAACCTTGAGGCGATCGCTCAAGCCATTGCCCAGCAACAGCTCAACGCCCAGATCCAGGTGATGATTTACAACCAGCCCCAGGCTAAGGCGGTCGAGCGGGCCAAGCGGCTGGGCATTGCTACGGAACTGCTAAACCACCGCAACTTTCCCAGTCGCGAGGCGCTAGATCAGGCGATTATCGAGCAGCTCAAGCGCTATGACGTGGACTGGGTGATCATGGCGGGCTGGATGCGCGTGGTGACAGACGTGCTGATCACTGCCTTTCCCGATCGCATTTTGAACCTGCATCCCAGCCTGCTGCCCAGCTTTCCCGGTGCCCACGCCGTCGAGCAAGCCCTGGCGGCCGGCGTCAAGGTGACGGGCTGCACCGTTCACTACGTCCGCCTGGAAGTAGACAGCGGCCCGATCATCATGCAAGCTGCCGTGCCCGTGCTGCCGAATGACACACCCGACACGCTGCACCAGCGGATTCAGGTGCAAGAGCATCGGATTTTCCCCAGGGCGATCGCCCTGGCAGGGTCTGATATCGCAGGGTCTGATATCAATTCTGGAATTTAGATCTGGAATTTAGAGCGCGTCATCTCCCCTCATCACCCCTGAGAAATCAGCCCGATCGCGCCGGCCAGGCAAATCAAGCTAGGGGCTAAAACTCATCAGAAACCAGCAGCACTCTAGCCCAAAAGCCAGAAGCCGCTGTAGGTCATACCCGTGTCATCTGGCTGCACCAGCAAAAAATGCAGGCCATTCGCCTCACGCTGCCGCTGCTGAAAGGTGCGGGCGGCTGCGGCTACGTCGGCGTCTTGAAAGGTCGAGAGAATCCAGCGATCGCTCAATCCCGCTTCCAGAATCAGCCCGTCGGGGGCACCCGGAACATAGCTGAGCAGGGCCGGACGCGCCTCCTGGAGCCAGCGGGCCAGTCGCATTGCCCGCCGGCCGCCGTCAATAATCACACCGGGAATGGGCTGCGTGGAGGCTAGTCCCAAATTGATCGGCAATAGGCGATCGGGCGTGGACAGCACGGGAATCGGGCGATCGCCATACAGCAGCTCTAGATCACCAGCGGCGATCGCCGCAAACCGCCAGCGATCGCCCCACAGCGCTTCCGGCACGGGCACAGGCGGCGGCGCATCCAGGTTCAGCGGGTCGTAGGGGTCGCCCGTATAGCCGGGCAAGTTGGGATAGTGGGCGGCGCGGCGCTGGAGCAAGTGCTTGAGCATGGGCGCATGGCGAGTTGGCTCTACAGCAATGCCAAGCGATCCGGCCGCCGCTACCATTAGGTCTAAACTCTGCGGCCGAAACACCTGAATTTGCGCTGGCAAACCCTCAGCACTCAACCGTTTCAACTCTGCT
The DNA here is from genome assembly GCA_003695655.1 of Cyanobacteria bacterium J069. Lineage (GTDB taxonomy): Bacteria > Cyanobacteriota > Cyanobacteriia > Elainellales > Elainellaceae > Thermoleptolyngbya. The sequence goes on along the minus strand of RFIF01000347.1, from coordinate 218 downwards.
GCCAGCCAATCCACCGTAACCTGCGACTGCGGACACTCGACACAGGCGCTAAAGTTTCCCTTCGGATCACAGATCACCAGCTCCCACAAGGCTTCTCCAGCCTCAGTTTTGAGCGGACGACGGTAGAAATCGGCTTGCCAGAGCATTTGTGGGGTGCTGGGGTGTTGGGGTGTTGGGGTGTTGTAGCGTTGGGGTGTTGTAGCGTTGGGGTGTTGTAG
>RFIF01000346.1 GCA_003695655.1 Cyanobacteria bacterium J069 | reverse complement strand
TGACCACCCTACAAAGACGAATCGGTCGCGCTTTAGCCAGTCGTCGAGAATGTCAAACCATCCTCGCTGGGCTTGCGCTCTTCCCATTGCTATGGTCATAGCGCGGATCTCCAATGAATTAAGTACGAGTACTGAAAGGCTCTGCTCACCCTGTGAACGATCGTGCAGCGAAACTGCACAAGACGACAACGGAGTATGAGCAGAGTTTACGTTTCTTTACTTTCCCACTCATTATACAAGTAGTTTTTTGGAAAGTGATAGCTGAGATTAGATCAGCTTAAGGATTGTAGGAGTCAGGGGTCAGGGGTCTGAGTTGTGATTGAAACCTGAAACCTGATTATCGAATCCGTCTGAGATACTAGGAGATGGCGTTTGTTTCTCTGTATAAAGGTTTGGGTTTTCATGTTTATAGTTGACATTGTGCTGAAGAATACGCCGTCGATGCTGTCGATTCAGCGGAAGACGGGGGAGGATGCCGAGGCTGTCTATCAAGAGATTTTGAACGCTATTCGGTCGGGCAATCCGGTGGCGCTGGAGTTGACCTGCGAAAAGCAGCCTGATAAGAAGCTGGGTGTTTTGGTGAGCGAGATTTCGGCCGTGCAAGTTTCCGAGAAGGCGGGCACCAGCGGCACGGCTCGTCCACCGGGATTTTTTGCATTAACGGAGCAGTCTTAGGAATGATGAGTGATCTATGAGCGAGTGGGCGATCGCCGTCGATTCTGTAAATTTTGCCTGGTCTGAGGCTGCGCCTGTGCTGCGAGACTGCACCCTGCATGTCCCCAAAGGTCAGTTTTGGATGCTGCTGGGCACTAATGGCAGCGGCAAATCTACGCTGCTGAAGCTGATGACGGGGCTGCTTGCACCACAGGCGGGGCAAATCAAGATGATCCAGCCCGTTGGGTTTGTGTTTCAAAATCCTGATCATCAGTTGGTGATGCCAACTGTGGGGGCTGATGTGGCCTTTGGGCTGGTGGCAGAAAACCTGTCGATAGCAGAAACCCGACAGCGGGTGCATGAAGCCCTGGCCGCAGTCAACCTGTGGCACTTGCAGCGGCGACCCATTTACGCGCTGAGCGGGGGGCAAAAGCAGCGGGTGGCGATTGCAGGGGCGATCGCCCGTCATTGTGAAGTGCTGCTGCTCGACGAACCGACCGCCCTGCTCGACCCTGAAAGCCAGCTTGACCTGGTAGATCAGGTGCGGCAACTGGTAAAAACACGGGGTATGACCGCCCTCTGGGTGACACACCGCCTGGATGAGTTGGACTACGCCGATGGAGCGTTTTTCATGGAGCGAGGGCGTATCGTCGAACAGGGCGACCCGCAGCGGCTCAAGCAGCGCATGATGACCGGGGTCAGAGGTTAGGGATTGGAGATTAACCGAGTTCTGCTCCCTTCACCTCTAGCCCCCAAGATTTACTCAAGATTTACCAGGGATTGCCGATCATCGTAAAGGCGGCCCAGTAGTAGGGATGCGAGAGGGTTTGGCCGCGCAGGTCGCCACTGCTGCTGGGTGGGAGGAGTAAATCATCCACTTTTCCCAACCCCCGCAGACGACCCGTTTCATCAATCCCAACTTCGCCCCGAGCCATCGCCACTTGAGCCTGACGCAGGGCTTCTGCCTTGATGGGGGAAGTGGCGAGATTTTCATAAAAGCGGGTCATCAGGGCCGTCGTCGCGGCATCGCTGACATACCACAGACTCGCGACGACGGATTTCACACCTGTCTGCACGGCCAGTCCAGCGAAACCCAGTTCTGCCTGCTCATTGCCCAGCGCCGTGCGGCAGGCGCTGAGTACCAGCATTTCCACGGGCGGATCGTTCCAGCCAAGCTGCTTCACCTGATCTAGCCCCAGCCGCTCGTTCCAAAACTGGATGTAGGAAGAGCCAATATTGCCGGCTACAAAGTCGGCGTGGGTGGCAAGGTGAATGATGCCAAAGGGCTGCTGCTGGCGGGCGGCGCGGAGGTTTGCTAGAGTGCTGCGTTCATCCAGGAAAATCTGCCCGCGCCATAGTTTTAGCACCAGCGCATTGAGTTCTAGCGGCACCGAGGGCAACGGCACCTGACCCTGAGTGCTTTTGGAGATGCCCATGGCCAGCATCTGAGTGGTGCGAATATCGACGTAGCGGGTGTCGGTGAGGCTGAGGCTGGGCATCAGGCCAACACTATATTGCTCGACGAGAAATTGCTCTCCGTCATGGAGTGCCGCATAGGGGAGTGCCCGCAGCCCAGTTTGCGGCAAAAACACCAGGTTTTCGACCTCGCGTTCGTCTAGTTCGGCTTTAATCGGCGCTACAAACCACTGATAAAGCTGCTGAGAAGAGCGCAGATAGCGGGTATTTAGCACATTGGCGGGATTGGTGACCTCTCCACGGAACTCTTGCGCGACAGCCATCACCTGGGCCCGCGTTGTGCCTTCAATACGCTTGCGGATCACGCTGCCCCGTGAGGTCATGACTACGAGTTCAAGCTGGTCAGTGTCTTGGGGCGGCACGCTTTCACGCAGAAACCCGGACTGGGGCGGCACAAAGCTGATGTAGACAAAGCCAGGACGCACGCCCGTTGCTTCTTCAATGGCAAAGGCGATCGCCCGTCCATCTGCCAAGGACAGCGGCCGCGTCGCCTCTAGTCCCAAAAACTCAATGAAATCGCTGCTGAACTCGTCCTCATAGTAATAAATATCAGGTTCGATGGAGGGAAACCAGGGATCGCCAATGACGCTGATGTCTTCAAAATCGTCTTCAAAGTCATCGTCCTCCTCATTGAACTCGTCATCAGTGCTGTTTCGCTCTGGCGGGCGCACCGTCCCGCCGCCAGGGCCGTTATTCGATCCTGCCTGGACATTCACCTGAATTAGACTATCGGGCGATCGACTGAGAATGCCGCCCTGTCCATTGGGGTCGGTCGCCGCGATCGTGAAAAGGTCGAGCAGACCAGTGCCCACACCTGGCACCGTCACATTCAGCACGTCGCCCGCATTGAGTACAGTTCCGACGAGGACGGGCTGACCGTTGCGCGTCAGAGTGACATTGGGGGCGATCGCCCGCACCTCAATGCCGAGGTTATCGCCGTTGGAGTCACGAAAGGTGAGACCTAGAATGTCTCCCAGTCGGAGCGTCAGAGACTTGACGTTCCCCCCGGTGGGATTGCCAACAGACAAATCGAGATTGTCCAAGGTCAGTTGAAGAGTTTGCCCCTGCTGCACCGTTGTTCCCTGGTTATTAATGACATTCAGCGTAGGGGCGTTGTTGACAGAATTAATCGTGATGCCAAGGGCGGGCGTGTCGGTGCTACCGGTGGCGCCGACTGCAAATGGGGCATTCGTGACATTGCTATTCCCGGTCGAAAGGCGGCCGCGCGTGCCGTTGGGGGTTCCCGCCACGCCCACCACAAAATCCAGGTTATCGGGGCCGCCTGCGTGAGTAATAGTGATAGAACCATTGTTCAGCGGGTCGCTGCCCTGGGTGGCGATGCTGGTTTCTTCTGGGATGCCCGCAATGATGCCCGTCACCTGGACGCGATCGCCCGCCAGCGTAACGTCGCCCCCTGCGCCCGTGGCGAAAGGATTGGTTCTGACTGGGACGCTCCTCGTATCGATAGACTCTATCGCCACATTCCCAAATTGGCTGATGACATCCACCGAACCAGACCCATAGCCAGCCTGATTTTGCGTACTCAGCCGCGCTGCCGTAATGTCGCCCTGCGCCTCAAGATTGATTTGTCCAGTGGTGCCAAAATCATTGAACCCGCCCGTGTCAATATTGCCCGCTCGGATAAACGCGCCAGAAATAAACAGGTTCCGCCCGCCCGTGTCGATATTATTGCTTGCGCCCATGCTGAAGCCGCCTACACCGTCATTGTCGGCATCAGCGACAAAACGGATGGTTCCCACCCCGCCCGTCTCAAGCAGAAATAAATCCAGCCCCTCGATGACGGTGATGTTATTAGTGGCTTGCAGGGTAATGTCGCCGCCAAAGTTAAGCAGCGAGTCTACGGAAACGTTGATGTCTTGGTTGGGAAACTCGTCGGCAAAAATATCGGGCAGCGTCGCGCCGACACCAGGAGAGTTGGGCTGGTCGCTGATGGTGATATTTAGTGGATCGAGCAGCAGCGTTCCCGCCTGGCCGTGGGGCGCGCTGGCATCCACCGTGCCGTCAAACCCCAGGCTGAGCTTGCCCGACACCTCTACCAGTCCGCCGTTGCCGCTCTGGCTGCCGCCCCTACTGCTGACAGTTCCCGAAAAGGCAGTCGCTTCGTCTGACCAGATGATTACCGGGCCGCCGTTGCCCGTGGCGATCGCATCAGCGTTCAGACTGGAATCGGCGCTGACGTAAGTGCGGCGGGCGTTGGGCACCGTGCCCTGACCCTGATAGCCGCCGCCCACCTGGATGGGGCCGCCGCCCGTTGCGCCACTGGTGGTGATTTCGGCATTGACCACAGCCAGGCGATCGCCCAGCACATTCACCACGCCGCCCGTGCCATTAGAAGAACTGGCATCCAACCGCCCGCTGGCAATCGTCGTGCCGGGGTCAGACGGCAGCGACAGCCCCGAACCCGTCAGCGATACTGTGCCGTCAGGATTGACCGTCAGCCCGGTGGCGTGGGTCACATTGCCGCCAGTCAGCAGCGCCGGCAGGCTGGCGGGAGTAAAGGGCAACGGGTTGGGGCCGTTGCGGAAGGCGCTGGGCTGAATTTCTAGACTCAGCAGGCTGCCCGCTTGAGTGATCCGCACGCGGTTTTGTCCGGCGACGCTGGCCAGCGTGACGGTGCCCTTTGGTGCAGAAACGCTGCCCGTATTGGTGACGGTGCCGCCTAGCAAGGTCAGGCGGTTGCCCGATGCAACGGTCAAATCGCCCGCATTCACAATGGCTCCCGGCTGCGCCATCGCAAAGGCAAAATTTTGCGGGTCGCCAATTAGCGCGTCATAGTCTGAGTCGCCCACGGCGCTAAACCAGCCGTTGGCAAAGCCAATGCCGCTGGCGGTGGTGGCCGTAAAGGAACCTGCCAAATCCAGCCGCGCATTCTGTCCAAAAATCACGCCCGCCGGATTCATCAGATACAGGTTGGCCCGGCTGCCCGACACGCGCAAAATGCCGTCGATCAGCGAGGCGCTGTCGCCGTTGACGCGGGCGAGGATGTTGCGAACCTCTTGTGTAGACAGGAAATTGGCAATTTCGCCCTGGCTCAGCCCAAACTGGCGGAAGCTGTGGAAGAGGTTGCGACCATCGCGCGATCGCCGCCCACCGGAAATATCCAGCCGATTGCCCTGGCGCGTGACACGGGTGTTGCGACCGGGCTGTACGGTGCGAGCAGCCGATTGGGCGATCGCCACCTCACTCATACCCAGCCCCAGCAGCGACAGCGTGGCCAGCACGGCCGCCCACCTCAGCCGGGGCCGTGTTGGCTTCCACATGGGCTGCATCCCAGCAGGCGCGGGCGACTGTACGGGCACCAGCGAAAACTGACCCAGCCACTCACCCTGCTGCTGCCAACGATCCACCTGCACCCGCAGGCGATCGCCCAATCCGCGTCGGTGCAACGCCAGGGCGATCGCCCGCTGCGCATCGGCCATCTGCGCCAGTCGCCGCGCTTGCGACAAGCCGCCCGGATGCATCCGATAGTCGTACAGCGGCCGGGGAATCTGGCGAATCTGTGTCACCTCCGACAGGCGCAGGCACAGATCATAGTCTTCGGCATACTCTAGCGACACGTCGATGCCGCCGATTTGGTCGTAAACGGTTCGCCGCATCAGCCGAAAGTGGAACGTCATAAAATCCACCAGCAGGCGTTCTGGCGCATAGGGAACCAGCCCGCGCCGTCCCAGCCCTAGCGCCTTGCCCGCCTCGTCGATGATGCGGTAGCGGGTGTAAACCATACCCGTTGTGGGCTGCGCTTCTAGCAGCGCTACGGTTTCCGCCAGCGCTGTCGGGGCCAGCCGATCGTCGCTGTCGATGCAGCCGATGTAGCGTCCGGTTGTCTGGGCGATCGCCGCTTTGCGGGCCGCCGCCACGCCGCAATGCTCTCCCCGCACCACGCGCACCCGCCGATCCTGCGCTGCAAACCGCTGGGCAATCTCCACCGAGTCATCTGTGGAACCGTCATCCCAAACCAGCAGCTCAAAATCGGGATCGGTCTGCTGAAGCACCGAGGCGATCGCCTCCGCCAGATAGCGATCGCGGTTGTAGCAAAGCAGCACAAGGGAGGTACGGGGAGACATAGGTGGGGGAAGGAGTGACAACGCCAGCGAGGGGAGACAAAACTTGGATAGAACAGAATCACTCACACGTTACGCCAGAGGTTTGCTGAATTTCTATGGGCGATCGCAAAACTTAACCAGGGGTTAGGGATCAGGGGTTAGGGATCAGGGGTTAGGGATCAGGGGTTAGGGATCAGGGGTTAGGGATCAGGGGTTAGGGATCAGGGGTTAGGGA
>RFIF01000345.1 GCA_003695655.1 Cyanobacteria bacterium J069 | reverse complement strand
GTGAATCATGACCCTGAGGTGGGCGATCGCCTCAAGGTGATCTTCCTGGCCAACTACGGCGTCGCCCTGGGCGAGATTTCCTATCCCGCCGCCGACCTGTCGGAGCAAATTTCTACCGCTGGCAAGGAAGCTTCGGGCACCGGCAACATGAAGTTTGCGCTGAACGGGGCGCTGACCATCGGTACGCTGGATGGCGCGAACGTAGAAATCCGTGAGGAAGTCGGCCCAGACAACTTCTTCCTGTTTGGACTTACCGCTCCCGAAGTGCTGGAAATGAAGGCGCAAGGCTATAACCCACAGCACTTCTATCAGAGCGATAAGGAACTGCGCCAGGTGATCGACTCGATCCGCTCTGGCTATTTCTCGCCCAAGGAGCCGGATTTGTTCCGGGCGATTGTGGACGCTCTGATGCATGGCGATGAGTATATGCTGATGGCTGACTATCGTGCCTATATCGACTGTCAGGATCGCGTCAGCCAGGTCTATCGCAACCAGGACGAATGGACGCGGATGGCAATTTTGAACGTGGCGCGGATGGGCAAATTCTCGTCCGATCGCACGATCCGCGAATACTGCAACGACATCTGGAACGTGCAGCCGATGAGCGTGACGCTGGGCGAATATCGGTCGGAAACGGCTGGACTGCGCCAACTCTGAGCCGCCGCCCTCCACTCGTAACCTGTTGATCTGAAAGCTGCATCGAGTTGCTAATCGATGCAGCTTCTTTTTACTTAGCAATTGGCAAATGTCGGAACCGATAGCCCTTGGCGTCCTCTGCCTCGACCCGCACCAGAATAGGCATCAGACGGCGATCGCCCGTATCCAAAAACTGCACCATCCCCTGTTCGGATTCTGCACTGGGAGCGGCAAAACTCGGCTCTTGCAATGCCTGCTGTAATCCAGTGCGGCGATTGCCTCCCCGTCGCAGCCCCTCGACAATCGCCTGCGTTGCATCATAGGCCGTCGCCGTGCGCCAGTTGACCGTCGCCTTCCACAGCAGCCGAGAGCTGTGATCAAAACCGGGATAGACATCGGGACTCCAGGGCGTGGGCAAAATCAGCCCTTCAACGGCCTGCTGCCCATCTTGCAAAATCTTTTGCGTGTAGAGCGAAGGACTGCTGAATAGCGGCAGTCGCCCGTCATTCACACGAGCCACCTCGATCGCCGGATCAAGATAGTTGATACTGGGCCCCAGATACAGCCCATTCGCCTTTTGCTTGCGTGCTTCGGCGATCGCCCCCTCCGCATCGAAGCCGCTGGAAGCAAAGTCGCACAGGTCTTCGCCCTGGTTATTCGTCACTTTGACAAATTCGCCACCGCGCCCCGTCAGCGCATCAATGAACGCATTTCTGAACCGATTGTTATCGGGCGCTTTGGAGTCATAGCAAACTAGGATTTTCGGCGGCTGGGGCGATCGCGCCAGAATATGGTCAACCAGTGGCAACACCATCGACTGGGGCGTGGGCACAGCGCGAAAAATGAAATTTCCTACCTTTGCTACGTCGGCATCAAAGGTGGTAGGCGAAATCATTACCAGCTCGTGCTGCTGATAAATCGGAGCCGCCGCCATCGAAGCGTCGGCTGTGTTGTGTCCCACCACTGCCAGCAGATGCTTATTTTCAACCAATAGTTTGGCGATTTCCTGAGTGACCGTGGGCTGATTGTCGTCGTTGATAATGGTGACTTCTAAACCCGCTCGGTTAATGCCGTTACCCCGATTAGCGTAATACTGGGCATGGGCTACCCCCCGCAAGATTTCCTGAGCAATGTTGAGATTTGTGCCAATTGGCACACTCACGGCGATCGCATAGGTTTTCCGGTTCTCTGCTTTGAGTCGAGCATTGTTCAGATAAATCAGCGTTTCGGGATCATTGGGTGTCACTTTCAGCGACACTTCAAACCACTCTGCTGCCTTTGCAAAATCCTTCGCCTTAAATGCAGCAATCCCCTCTCGTTTGGCAGGCGTATCCACTGCCGAAATCAGTTGGCGATCGCCCCTACTAAAGCGATCGATTAAAGATAATTTTGGCGGCGATTCAAATGTCGGGATTGGTGAACTGCTCGTTTCTGAAGAAGCTTGACCTTGAGAAAGCCGGGGATACAAGCATCTCGTCATCAGCCCGATAGCGCCTGCTGTAATTAGCATTGAGATTATCAACGCTTTGGTTTCTTTGCGCTTTGTCATAATATGCTTTGCCTTTCATTTTAGTTTTGGGAAATAGATCAGAAGCTCAGCAATATCAATCCAAAAATGATGTTAGACATGAGCGGACATCACACCGAATAAATATTTCGCAGGCTGCGGATTGATCGCCATAAGTTGTTTGAAATTCTTGCTCAAACAGAGCTTTTGTTTGAGCAAACTTGGTTTGATTATTAGAAGCTTTAATATGGGCGATCGCCGAAAAATTAAACCCCTTGAAACACGCTAATTTTCTATCTTGCTGATGCAGAAAGTGGTGTAAAACCTCGTCAATTTCTAGTGTTGGAACTGCAATTAGCCGGGGATGTTGTAATAGCAGAAACAGCATTCCTGCATAGTGAGAAAAAGCCTTATAGGTCGCTTGATTGGGTGCGATCGCATCGAGCGCCAGCGAGCGCATCATGAGCTGCAACACCTCGTAGAACTCTGGCTGCTTGTGTTGAATCACGCCAAGGATTTGCATCGGTAAAGAAGCCTCCGACAACAGAGATTAAGACGCGTTGAGCTAGGGGCTGTCATCAATTATTGACAAAACATTAGGTTTCTTAGAGTTTCAGCCCCTAGCTTGGTTTGTTTGGGCGGGCGCGATCGTGCTGATTCCTCAAGGGTTCTGAGGTGAATTGATGACGCGCCCTAGGGATCTACCTAAGCTGCCTGTAGGTTTATCTAGTCGATTCCAGACTGGCTGCGACGCAGCTAGAGGAAGTGGTTGGTTTAAACAATACGCAAATCCTATTTTAATCCTATATAAAAGTCAAGTAAAAGGCTTGAAAAGCCTGAGTAAAAGCAGAAATATGCCTGAAAGCCTCACTTGTAAAAGGGTTTAAGAAATTCATCTAGCTTTAAGTAAAATCTGTTTGAGAGTCTGAATAATGTCTGTTTTCAATCTACCCAGCTACAATTAGCTAGGAATTGAAAGGATTTAGGCAATCGGTTGATATGGCAAAACCGTCAGTCAAAGCCTCTGCAATGGGCGTGCAGACGGCAAAACAGGCGCTCACCAAAACAGGGTGGACCCAGAAAGACTTGCAAGCGCTGGTGGGTTGCAGTCGTCAGCCCGTCACCAATTTTTTTAAGGGAGAGGCGATCGCCCAGTCCTTATTCATCCGGATTTGCGATCGCTTGGGCCTCTCTTGGCAGGCGATCGCAGACCTAACTCCACCCTTACTCCAGCCCTTGCCCCCTACCGCAGCCCTCCCAGACAAACCCGACCTCCAGCTAGACGCCCTTGTGCAAGAGATGCGGCAACAGGTCCACGACCGCATTCGGGAGCGCTGTGGCACGATTCGCGTGCTGGATATGTCGCACCCTGTCGAGGTTGACGAACTTTATACCAGCGTCAACATTCTGGAAAAAATGACGGGTCGCAGACACAAACGCATCGATGAACTGCTGCGAGACTGCGATTCTGAGGACTTCGATCGATTTGGCTTGGGAAACATTGCTGAAGAGCGCGTTCCTGCTTTAAGTGCCGTTCAAGCTTATAAAAAACTGATTGTGTTAGGAAAGCCTGGAGCAGGTAAAACGACGTTTCTTAAACACTTAGCAATTCAGTGTAATGCAGGGCAATTTGAACCCGATCGGCTGCCTATCTTTGTCATGCTAAAAGATTTTGCTGAGGCTGCCAATCAGCCGAGCTTGCTAGAATATATTAGCCACAAGGGTTTACATCCTTACGATTCATTTGGCAAGACTGAAATTTCAGAATCCCTTGCCGCCCGCTTTCATCGCATTCTCAGCCAGGGGCGATCACTTGTGCTGCTAGATGGTTTAGATGAAGTTAGGGCGGAAGATCAGCATCGAGTTATTCAAGAACTGCGCAACTTTTCTCAACAGTTTTGGGATAACCATTTTGTGATTACCTGCCGGCTCGCCGCGTGGGATTATACCTTTGAAAAATTCACAGAGGTCGAAATTGCTGATTTTGACGATGCCCAAATTTCCACCTTTGCTCGCAAATGGTTTCAGGGAAAACCTGTCCAGCCGGAAATATTTTTGAGCTATTTGGCACGCAATTCAAGAATTCAGCAGATGACCGTCAGTCCGCTGCTCTTGACGCTAGTCTGCCTGGCTTTTGAAGAATCGGGCGACTGCCCTAATAGCCGCTCTGAATTGTATAAGGAAGGGATTGATGCCCTGCTCAAAAAATGGGACGCAACGCGCGGCATTCAGCGAGATCAGGTCTATCAAAAACTATCGCATCAGCGCAAAGAAAACCTATTAAGCTATATCGCTCTATCGACTTTTAAGCAAAAAGACTATTTTTTCAAAAAATCCACTGCTGAGCAATACATCGCCGATTATATTCGCAATCTCTCGGGCATCCGTCTCGAACCCGATTATCTTCAGCTTGATAGTGAGGCGATCTTGCGCTCTATTGAGGCTCAGCATGGGCTGCTGGTTGAACGGGCTAAGGGCATTTACTCCTTTTCCCACCTCACGTTTCATGAATATTTTACTGCTCGAGAGATCGTGTCTAACAGTCCGGCTTTGGAAGAGACGCTCAAGGATCTGCTGCCGTTTATTACTGAAAAACGATGGCGTGAGGTGTTTTTATTGATGACGGAAATGCTGCGCGACTCGTCTCTCTTGCTGCTACCTATGAAACAATCAATTGACCAAATTTTGGGGTCTTCAGAACGGCTACAAGCTTTTTTACGATCCGTCGGCGATCGCGCTCAGTCTCCCGAATTTTCCATCTTCAAACCTGCCGCTGCCCGCGCCTTTTGTTTTGACATTGATTTTGATATTGACGAGAATCGTGCCGTAGCGCTGACGCTTGATCGCTCGGTCAATCTGCTAGTCTGCGCCAGCTTTCTGACGCGGATGTTAGATCGGGTGAGCTTGCAGGAGGCGATCGCTATTGCCCAACAGTATGATACAACTGTGACCCGTCCCAACGCCCAATTAATTGCCGCCACATCCGCCAATGCCGTCATGCTGACCGCGATTAAAATTGCGCTAGATGCCAGAGGCTTGGACACGAGCGAACGAGAAATGCTGAAATCTTTGCTGCATCGACTCAAAGAATCTTCGCTAGATGATTCGCTGGATGAAGCGGAAGTCAAACATATTGCTGACGAAGCTAGAGATGTTGCTAAGCATCGCCATCCGATGGCCAAAGAGTGGAATTTCACAGCTCAAGAAAAGGAGCTGCTTAAACAGTATTACTTTGCAACAAAACTGCTCGTAGACTGTCTTTATAGCGAAGGCTGTATGCTAGCGCCGGAGTTGCGTCAACAGCTTGAAGCATCCTTATTTTCTTCTACATGAATGCCGCCTGGATAAAGAGGGAAACTAGGGAAACTGCAAAAACTCAGAATCCTAATCCATCCTTAAAAAGGCACATTAAAAAAAGGCACATTAAAACCGCTAGCCTGAGGGCGATCGCCATGAGTCTACAGCTCTATTCTGTCCAGTCTTCTGGTTTCGCAGACCTCCGCTCCGATCCGTTGCCAGCCATGCTGAGAACCTGGCGCAATCAGACATTGCCCCTGCCCGACACTGGCACGCATTTTGGCTTTGTGTATCAGGGTCAGCCGCACCTATTTCGGCAGGCGAAGAGAGACAGCTATCGACTGCAAACGGGGATGTATTTTTGCTTGCCGGGTGGCGGTTCGGTGGGCAGCGAAAACTCGTCTGGAATCATCGTGACTCGGCTAGGCTATGACGGCATGTTTAGCCTGGGCGGCCCGCTAGAGCCAAACGGTCGCTTTGCCTACATCGATGGCGGCACCAACAGCCTGCTGATTCCGCCTGTGATGCGCGGCGATGCCTGCCTGAATGCAATGTACTTTCCGGCGCAGGTCAACCAAACCCTGCATACGCACCCTAGCTACCGGATTGGGCTGGTAGTCTCTGGCAGCGGCCAAATCGAAACGCCCGCAACCCAAGCTCGCATTTCACCCGGCATGATTTTCGTCATTCCGGCCAATGCGCTACACAAATTTCGCACTGATGAGAGCGGTTTCACGATTGTGGTATTTCATCCTGACAGCGATACGGGGTTCTCGCACCGAGACAACCCCATGCTGAAACGGACGCTAGTAGAGGGCGTGAGCGCCGCCAGTCTGCCACATCTCCAGACCAAACTGACGAGCGGACAGGGTGAATCTAAATCGGGCGATCGCCCCCTCTAGCTCGGCTCGTTTGCCTAAAACCCGCGCTAGGCAGGCACCGCGACGGGTTCATAAAGATACTCAAACCAGTTGCCATCGGGATCGCGGCCATAAAACGACGCCGTGCCGTCCCGATGTTCATGAATGGGCGAAACGTGAACGCCCTCGGACTTAAGGCGATCGTAGGCGGCATCCACCTCAGCGCGATCGTCGAAGATAAACCCAAAGTGCGGCCCTGCTTGCTGATAGGCCGCGCTCAGTAGCGCCAGCCCGTCTTCACCCGCTTTCAGATAGGCCCAGTCCGGGTCTTTCCAAACCAAATCCATGCCCAAATTTTGATAAAACTGCGCCGCCTGATCTAAGTCTTCGACGCGAATCGCTACATGCCCAATGCGCTTTAGTTTCATAGCTTTCAGACGTTAAGAAACAGTCATTTTTCTCTTATTTCCATTCTAAGGCCGCTAGGATGGGCGCAAGAGATTTTGGTTTAGGAATGATGCTCGATTTAGCTGTATGAGCTATTAGGAGACGATTCAGACGATTTTTCCACTGGCACTATTTCATGCCGCTAATTGACCTTTGATGGACGGGCGATCGCCATCATTCTCAAAACCACTTCCTTTTCGGGACCTACTGTCACCATGCCAATTTTTGCCGCTGCCAACCTGCCCTATTGGGTGCTCCTGGGAATTGGGGTCGCCTTGTTTTTGGTGATAATTTTTGCAGGTGGCGGCGATGACGCGGATCTGGATGCGGATCTGGATGCCGATCTCGATGCGGACTTTGACGCAGATTTTGACGCAGATTTAGATGCAGACCTGGGTTTGGATCTCGATTTGGATGCGGATGCCAATGCTGGCGGTGAGGAGTTTAGCCCGCTGGATGTGTTGAAGTGGTTTGGGTTGGGCCGCGCGCCGCTGCTGCTGCTGCTGGCGACAGACTTTAGCCTGTGGGGACTGCTGGGCTGGATGGGCAATGTGTTTCTAAGCGAAATCTTGGGAACACTGCTGGGCAGCTTGGTGAGCGGAACCGTGTTGATCGGCTCGTTTGGATTGGCGCTGGTGCTGGGTGGACAGATCGCCCGACCGCTGGGGCGAATCTTTGCCTCATTTGGGGAAGATTCCAGCGGCGATCGCCTGGTGGGTTGTCCTGGCATCGTTAGCACGGCGCACATTCCCAGCGTGACGGCGGGACGCATCGGACAGGTAGATGTGCTGGATGCGGCCCGCAACCGGGTGACGGTGAATGCCATGCTGCCGGAGTGGGCCAGCGTGTTGCCCCAGCGCGGAGACACAGTGCTGGTGATCGAGCGATCGGGCGCGGGCTATCTGGTGATTGTGAAAGACAGTCCTGATCAGGATCGCTGGCTGAATGACTCTCACTTGCTCAAAGATTCTCGTTAAGTGAACTGGTTTCGTTGATTAATCGAGTCAATTACTTATCTCAGGTATATTCCAATGCTGTTCTGGCTAACGTTCATTCAATCACTGCCGACGGTTCCCGTTTATGAGCTTGAGGAGTTGCAAGCGCGTGATGTAGAACCTTCGGAACTGGTGGCGATCGCCCCTCCTACTAGCGTTCCTGTGGCAGCGCAGATTTCGATTCCAGTAAGTGGGCTACTCGTATTCCCGGCGATCATCGGCAGTTTGGTGTTGCTGCTGCTAATCTCGATTTTTGCCTATACCCGCGTGTATAAAATCACGCCCAACAACGAGGCCTTTGTGCGGACAGGAGGCGTCTTTTTTAAGCGCAAGACGGTGATTCTCAACGGGGGCTGTGTCGTGCTTCCTGGCTTTCACGAACTGACTCGCGTACCGTTGCGCGAAATCTCCATCGACGTGGAACGGGCGGGTAAATTAGCTGTACGCACAAAGGACTATTTGCGGGCCGATATGCGTGCTACTTTCTATGTCTGCATTACGGCGTCTGATGAGGACGTGCTGACGGCGGCGGCGCGGCTGTCGCAGGGCAACAAGATTACGCCAGAAGATATCAAAAACGCGCTGGAAAAACGGGCCGACGATGCGATTCGCGCGGCGGCTAAGACGAAAAGTTTGGCAGAAATCGACTCTGACAAGCTGGGCTTTGCCCAAGAGGTGCTGAACCTGATGCAGCCGGATCTGGCCAAAGTCGGGCTGACGCTGAACAACATTGCCGTGTCGGAAATTCAGGAAAGCGACACCTACGACACCAACAATTTCTTTGACGCGCAGGGCGTGCGGCTGCGGACGGAGACGATTCAAAAATCGATCCAGCAAAAGCGCGAAGTGGAACTGGTGACACAGGTGGCAATTGAACAAAAAGAGCTGGATGCGGAGAAGCGATCGCTCCAAATTGCCCAGGAAAAGGAACTCGCCCGACTAGAGCAGCAGCTTCAGGTGGAAAGCCTGAAGGCGCAGCGTGAGCGGGAAATTGAAGAGGCCAAGGTGAAGGAAGTCGCCGCCACCCAGCGGGCCAAAATCCTCCAGGAAAAAACCGTCGAAGAGGAGCAAATCCGCAAGCAGCTCGGCGTGCAGCAGAGCCAAATTCAGGCGGACATTGCGCTAGAAGAGCAGCAGAAAAAATTCAAGGTGGCGCAGGCCTTGCAGCAGCAGGAGGCCGACTTGGCAGACATTACGCGCCAAAAAACGGTGGAATCGCAGCGGCTGGAGGCGCAGGTGCAGGTGGCGGAGTCGGAACGGCTGGCGCGGATTGCCCAGGAAGATGCGGCGATCGCCATTGCCACCAAGCGCAAGGAAAGCCTGGAAGCCGACGCCGAGCGGGCCCGCGCTGAATCCGGCGTCACCACTGCTGCCGAACTAGAAGTGGCGGAACGGCAGCGCCAGCTTGCGGTGATTGCCGCCGAGCGGGCCGCCCAGGAAAAGCGTATCGCCGACCAAAACGTGGTAGAAATCGACGTGTTTCGCCGGCGTCGCCAGGCAGAAATTGCGCGTCAGGCGGCTGAACTGGAGGCGGAATCCATCCGCACGCTGGCGGCCGCCCAGCGCGACAAACTGCTGGCCGAAGCCGAAGGCTTGCAGGCAGAACTCACCGCCCGCAACCTGATCAGCACGCCCAACCTGACGGCGCAAACCCTGATCACGCTCTGGCCGGAACTGTCAGAGAAGCTGCCAGAAATCGTCAAGGCGCTGGCTCCGCAGCCGGGTGTGCTGGGTGATGCCCGCATTTATGCCTTTCCCGGCGCGGGCGGCAACGGCAACGGCAGCGGCCCCGATGTGAGCCAACTGCTGCTGTCTACTAGCGGGCTGTCGCTAATTAACACGCTGCTGGATGAAGGCAAGCTGAACCAGCTCATTGGGGCGATCGCCCAACTCCTGCGTGACCCTGCCACTTCCCCCGCTCCTTCCGCCGAGCCGCCTGTTTCGGTCAATATTGAAAACTAGCAGGGCTGGCGCAGTTGGATGATTTTTCGCGAGTGCAGCCTGCGAAAAATCATCCAGACTTCCCAAAACTGATGGCAACGGCGTCCGTCCTGACGAGAATTTCTCGCGGTGCCAAAGAGCTAAATGAGATTTAGGCCTGGCTCCAGGCGACGTAGGGCAGCTTAGCCGCGGTGGCTCTGATCTGCTCCGTTTGGGCGACCAGTTGCCCCGTGGCATCCCAACTGCCGGAGAGGAACATCTGGCGCGGCCCAGCCCCCATCTGCACCGGAACGGACACGTCGCCGCAGGTAGCAGTCATCGCGTTCAGATCGACCGTTACGGCTGTCTGAGGATTGGCGGCGATCGCCCCTTGCAGCGCCTTCACATCGTCGCCCGTCGCCGTGACACAGGGAATGCCCATCGCCACACAGTTGCCAAAGAAAATTTCGGCAAAGCTCTCGCCGACCAATGCTTTGATGCCCCATTTGGCGATCGCCTGGGGTGCGTGTTCTCGCGAGGAGCCGCAGCCAAAGTTGCGGTTCACCACCAGCACCTCTGCGCCTTGATATTGCGGCTGGTCAAACGGATGCTGCCCCTGCAACTGAGCGCGATCGTCCTCAAACGCATGGGCCCCCAGTCCGTCGAAGGTGACGCACTTGAGGAACCGCGCCGGAATAATGCGATCGGTGTCGATGTCGTCGCCGACCAGAGGAATGCCGCGACCGGAAATGGCTTGAACTTGACTCATGATATTTACCTCAATTAAAAACAACAAAACCTAAAAACCGACTCGCCTATGATGGACGTACTGGCCGATTGCCCCTTTCACCTGCGAGTTCTGCCCGCGAACGCTCATGGTTCTGAATGCGCCGCGCCCGACTCAATCGCTCAATATCACCTGGGACGCGCTCCCGGAGGACTATCGCCTGCGTGAGGCTCCGGCGCAGTACGTTGAACAGCCAATGCTGGCCGCTGCCCTCACCGATGCCCTGGGCGAGGCGGGGTTGATTCAGCCAGAGATGCTGATCGCCTCGAACTTTGGGCTGGTCGCAACCGTGAACCCAAAAATAGTGGTGAAGGCACCGGATTGGCTCTACGTGCCCCGCGTTTTGCCGTGGACGGGCGAGGGCGTGCGCCGCAGCTATACTCCCGTTCTCCAGGGCGATCCGGTGGCGATCGCCCTGGAGTTTTTGTCGGATGAGGAGCTGGGCGAGTATTCCATCCGACCCGTATTTCCCTATGGCAAGCTCTACTTTTATGAGCGTATCCTCCAGGTTCAAACCTACGTCACGTTTGATCCCTACAGCCAGACGCTGGAAGTACGACGGCTAGAAGAGGGAGCCTATCAGCTTCAGGAGCCAAGCGCCGAGGGGCGATTCTGGATTCCTGAGCTGTCGCTGTTTCTGGGCATCTGGTACGGCCCCCGATTGGGTTCCACCATCCACTGGTTGCGCTGGTGGGACGCGGCGGGAAATCTCTTGCTCTGGAGCTTCGAGAAAGCTGAGCAAGAGCGCCAGCGGGCTGAGCAGGAATTCCAGCGGGCTGAGCAGGAGCGCCAACGGGCTGAGGTAGAGAAACAGCGAGCCGATGCCGCCGAAGCAGAACTAGCGAGACTGCGATCGCGCCTCAACCCACCCAATCCCTAATCCCCAACCCCTACTTCACCTTCTTGATCATGCCGGCTTTAATGAACTGGGTGAACAGTCCATCGGGGAGCAGTTTCCGCAGCGCTAGCAGGAAAGACGCATTGCCTCCGGCGGGATAGCGCAGGCGATCGCTCTCATCGGTGGCGGCAGTGTAAATCACTTGGGCGGTGATTTCGGGCGGCGAGGCGGTGTCGCCCACGTTTTCGAGCTGGGGCAAGACACTGGCGACGAACGGATCGTAAGCCGTCAGCCCTTCCTGCTTTGCTACAACGAGCGATCGCGAGAAGAAGTCTGTCTTGATCGGCCCCGGCTCAATGATTTTGACCCGGATGTTGAACGGCTCTAGCTCGTAGCGCAGCGAGTCCGAAAATCCTTCCACTGCCCACTTGCTGGCGTGATAGAGGCTATAGATCGGCAGCGCCATTTGCCCCGCGATCGAGGCGACGTTGACCAACACGCCCGATCGCCGCTCCCGAAAATGAGGCAGCACGGCGCGAGTCACATCCATCAACCCAAACACATTCACCGCAAACTGCTGCTGGATCTGCTCTGGGGTGCAGGCTTCAAAGGGGCCGATCAGCCCGTAGCCCGCATTGTTCACCACCACATCGATCTGCCCAAACTGGGACAGGGTGGTGGCGATCGCCCCCGCAATCGATGCCTGACTCGTCACGTCCAGCGGCGGACAAATGACGCGATCCAGCGTTACCAGGTCGCAGCCATCTGGCGATCTCATCGTCGCCGCCACGTTCCAGCCCCGCTGCTGAAACAGCTTTGCGGTTGCGTAGCCGATGCCCGTCGAGGCACCCGTAATCAAAACAGTCTTCGGCACGGTCGATTACTCCTGTAGGGCTGCTTGCAACATTTCCGCCACCTTGTCTTTGCTCATTGCGCCTTCCACGACGCGAATCACCAAACGGTAAGACTCCTCGTTGGTAAGCGTGAGCAGAAACCCGTTTAGCCGCAAGAACGCATCCATCGCCGGGTAGTGCTCATGTGTAAAGGACAAAGAAAAAAGCCTAGTTCTGAGGTCTTGCCTAGCAAGCTTTCTAAAACGGGTGATTATTCTTCATCCTCTAAGAAATCGGGCTGCCGTTGGTAGTGAGCGCTTTAGCGCTGAAGCGCTGACTACGAGCTAGGGCATACTCCTTTTATAGGGTAGTGCCCATATATATAGGCAGCGGCTTGTGGGGCGATCGTGTTGTGTAAAAACTTGCCTCCGAAGGTTGCCTGGGGCTGGGCCAGAGCCGATTCCAGCAATCCCTGATCGCGCACACCGGGGCTGCCGCCAAAGCTATCGATCTGGTCAGCATGAATGACCAGCACGTCTGCAATTGAGAGAAATTCAGGAGTTTGCAAGGCGACGATAAACCTCCTCCCGTTCCCGCTTGGAGGCGAGATAGGCTTCCCAAACTCTGGGATTGACCCCTTCTGGCAGGTCGTTTTGCTTGAGCGATCGCACAAACTCAAGCACCGTTTCCACCATCGCATCGGGCAGCGTCTCGACCTCTTGCGCCAGCTTCTCGCGATTGATCATCTTAACCTCCTACAAACTCCTACAATTTAGTCCTACAACAGCGTGCGAACGTCCGTGACGTGGCCCGTCACCGCCGCCGCCGCCACCATCGCCGGACTCATTAGCAGCGTCCGCCCAGAGGAAGACCCCTGCCGCCCCTTGAAGTTGCGGTTAGAAGACGACGCGCTGATTTGCCGACCCACCAGCTTGTCGGGGTTCATCGCCAGACACATCGAGCAGCCCGCATTGCGCCATTCAAATCCCGCTGCCTCAAAGATTTTGTCCAGACCTTCGGCTTCGGCCTGCTGCTTTACTCGTTCAGAACCGGGCACAACGAAAGCTTTGATGCCTTCGGCAACGTGGCGGCCCTTAGCGACTTTCGCCGCTTCGCGCAGGTCGCTGATGCGGCCGTTGGTGCAGCTGCCGATGAAGCACACGTCTACTTTGGTGCCGGCGATCGCCGCTCCGGGAGCCAGATCCATGTAGGTATAGGCTTCCTGGGCGATCGCCCGGTCTTCTTCCGGCAAAGAGTCTGGCGCAGGGATGCACTCGCTCACGCCAATGCCCTGACCCGGCGTGATGCCCCAGGTTACCGTCGGCTCAATCTCTGCCGCGTCAAACACTACCACGTCGTCATATTCAGCGTCGGCGTCGCTGCGGAGGCTCGTCCACCAGGCGACGGCCTTGTCCCACTCGTCGCCTTTGGGCGAAAAGTCGCGCCCCTTCAGGTATTCAAACGTCGTCGTGTCGGGGTTTACATAGCCGCAGCGTGCGCCGCCCTCGATGGACATATTGCAGACGGTCATCCGCTCTTCCATGCTCATCTGCTCGAAGGTGGTGCCCGCAAATTCGTAGGCATAGCCGACGCCGCCCTTCACGCCCAGCTTGCGAATAATGTGCAGAATCACGTCCTTGGCGTAAACGCCCGGTTTCAGCGGGCCGTTGACTTCCACTTTGCGAACCTTCAGCTTGGCCAGCGCCAGCGTTTGCGATGCCAGCACATCGCGCACCTGGCTGGTGCCAATGCCAAAGGCGATCGCCCCAAAGGCTCCATGCGTGGAGGTGTGGCTGTCGCCGCAGGCGATCGTCATGCCCGGCTGGGTCAAGCCCTGCTCTGGCGCGATGACATGGACGATGCCCTGGCTGCCGGAACCAATGTTGTAGAAGCGAATGCCGTTGTCCTTGGCATTGCGCTCTAGCTCCAGCATCATCTCCTCCGCCAGCGGATCGACGAAGGGGCGCGCCTGGTTTTCCGTCGGCACGATGTGATCCACCGTGGCGACTGTGCGGTCGGGGAAAAGGACTTTGAGCTGGCGATCGCGCAACATGGCAAACGCCTGCGGGCTGGTCACCTCATGAATCAAATGCAGCCCAATGAACAACTGCGTCTGCCCCGACGCCAGCGTCCCCACCGTATGCAACTCCCAAACCTTGTCAAATAACGTTCCTCTGCTCATGGCCGTGTTCTCTGTGGTTAATGTTCTCCCTGATTACACAATAGACAAGTCAAATAATCTCGTCCAATATATTTTTCCACACGTATTGAGATCCAAAAAGTATCAGAGATTGAGCTGTTGCTGGAAGTTGATTGCAAATCGTTTTTGAGTAACGGTATTCAAGTCAGGATTTTTTGTTGAACGGACTTCACTGGCAACAAAAATCCTCACCAGTTGTAAGACTATCCGTTTTTGCAGAAGTACCCGGAAGGGGCCCTGTCTAAATCTGAAATCTAGCCGAGGATAAAAATGGTTGGCTGAGTAATTAACTCATTCCATTCAATCTTCTCCAATGAGGCTAAAGTTGTGAAGAAATTGATACTGACTGAAATCAAATGTGATGGTTTGGCAGATGGGGAAATTAAAAAACTGGTTCCTCGGTTTCGCAGGCGACCTGTAGGAAACCCTGTCGATGTTACGAAAACCTGGAAGCAGTGGGGTGATCCGGAGGAAATTCCTGACCCGCAACCGTTTAGAGAGATGCCGGATGAATTTAATGGCAAGATCTATTTGCGATCGCCCGAAAATCAGCCTTTGTTTGAAAGCAGTAAAGATGTTTCGGCAAATGATTCTGGGGCAGGGCAGACTTCATTTGTTCCAGTTAACCCATCTACGGCAAGCGCCGGCATTGTTCCGAAACTGAGATACGTCATTCAGTAGAAAAAGAAGCATATCGAGCGTCTGAGACTGGCAAACTTCTAAATCTTAAATACGGTAGAGCGGATCATGAAAATCTTGAGATTGACTCGGGTCAAGTGCAAGGGACTATCAAGTGGCGAGACATTGCAACTTCGTGCTGTATTCCGCGAGAACTACCTGGGTAACTCAGTAGGAGTGACCCAAAATTGGCAGGAATTAGGGCCTCAGTATCAAGGAATGACTGATGGCGATGTTACTGCAAACCTCTATTTAGAGTCGCCAGAAGGAGTCAGTCTTTTTTTTAGCGTTAACACTGTTTCTTATGTGGCAATAGGGACAAAAATAGCGAAGTTTAAGCCGGTGAATCCTTCAATCACAGGAGCTGGAATTAAGCCCCGTGTGGAATACGTTGTCCAACAGGTCGTGCCGTTTTCTGCTCCGGGCCCTGTTCTTTACTTGCTGCGTCCTGTCTTTTTTCTGGTTGATTTGGTTGTGGGTCTGTCAATCACACTCTTTAAAGCTGCTGGCAGCCTGATTCGCCTGATTATTGACCCTGGCAATCGGCTGTTTGTGCCGTCGGATGACGATGACGATGAGGACGATGAGGACGATGACACTGATCAAAAGCCGCCAGAAGAAAACATTCCACAGTAAGAGCGTTTGTGGCGGTTGGTTCTAAACAAGCAATAAGGGAAAAACCGGTGAAGCAGACTATGCCCTTCTGGAAATTGCGCTGGTTTTTGAGTCGCAAGTCTCTGAGCAGCGCGATCGCCCTTGTCTTGTTGGGATGGGCGCTGGGCGATCGCGCTTTCGGTCGCCCCATCGCCGACAACAGCCTGGGCACAGAGTCTTCACGAGTCGAGTCTGTGTCTGGGATGAATTTTCAGATTCACGGCGGGGCACAGCGGGGGCGCAACTTATTTCACAGCTTGCAGCGACTGGATGTCGAGCGGGGCGGTAGCGTGTTCTTCGTGCCCGATGCAGTGGTGCGGACGATTTTGACTCGCGTGACGGGCGATCGCCGCTCAGAGATTCGCGGCACGCTAGGGGTTGTGGGAAATGCCAACCTGATTTTGATGAATCCCAACGGCATTCTGTTTGGGCGCAATGCGCGGCTAAACATAGCCGGGTCGTTTGTGGGCACGACGGCAGATGCGATCGCATTTGGTGATCAGGGCGTGTTCAGCGCGCTACCGACAGAAGTGCCCGCGTCTTTGACGATTAATCCTTCAGCGCTGCTGTATCGGCAGATTGCGCCTGCGCCTATCGAGGTCTATAGTCGCCATCCCAGAAGTCTTGAAGATCCCCTCTTTTTCAGTTTCACAGGCTTGCAAACTGGAGAAGCACAAAGCCTGCTGCTGGCAGGAGGAGAAGTGACGTTAGACGGCGGCATCCTCAGCACACTGGGGGGAGCCGTTGAGCTAGGCGGGCTGAGCCAGCCAGGGCAGGTCGGCTTGCGGTGGCAGCGGGCGGGACAGGCGTTTTCTGCAAGGCCGCGCCTGCAATGGAGTCCGGATGCCAGCCTGGCCGATGTCCGCGTGGTGAATGATGGGCAAATTGTGACCACGGTGCTAAATCCAGCGATTGAGGAACCGGGAAGAATTGCGATCGCTGCCCGTCGATTTACTGCTCAAAATGCGCGGTTTTTAGCAGGCAGCAGCGGAGCCGATGCAGGCGCAATTTCGCTGATTGCCAGCGAGCGGATTGATCTGCAAAACATCTCCGCCATTTCTACAGATGCCACAAACGGAAATTCTGGAGACATCACCTTCTCAGCGCCAAACATTACCCTGTCAAACACTGGCATTTCGTTCAACACACAAATCGAAGGGAATGCCGGAACGCTGCGAATTCAAGCCAGTGACACCCTACAACTTCACAACTCAACGCAACTTCGCAGCAAAGTTGATGATAGGGGAAGCTCTGGCAGCATCATTTTGCAGGCTGGACGCTATTTAAGCATTGACAACAATTTAAGCATTGACAGCAACACTGGCATTTACTTAACTACAGGCGACGGTCTCTTTGGCAACATCAGAATAGTCAGCGGTGGGGATTTATCTCTGGATAACCGGAGCGTTCTCACAGCCCAGACCGAAGGAAGCGGAAGCGCAGGCAATGTGACGCTACGAGCCGCAGGCTCGATTGTGATTCGCGGGAGGTCTCGAATCGACAGCTCTTCTTTCGCAGATACCCGCCAGCCCGGTCTTTTTGGCAATGCAGGCAATGTCCGCTTGCAAGCAAGCAATATTCTGCTTGACCAGGGGAGCAGAATCACGACAGTTGTTTCTGTTCCCCAAGGACAAGGGGGAAATGTGTTTATCGAAGGGCGATCGCTCGTCCTCAGAAATGGCAGCAGAATTACCAGCAGAGCAGATATCGACGAACGTCTAGGTGGTAGCAACGGAGGCAACATTTTCGTTGATGCCGACGTGATTGCAGCCGTAGAGTCTGAAAACAGCGACATCGATGCCAGTGCCATAGATGGACGAGGCGGAACGGTTAATTTAACGACTCAGGGACTTTTTGGCATCACTTTTCGTCCAACACCAACCGATCTCAGTGATATTATCGTCAACTCTAGATTCGGCCCAGACGGCACAGTGACAATTAACGGGTTGACGGTTGATCCCAGCCAGGGTTTGACCGAGCTGCCCTCGCAACCTGTGGATGTATCGCGGCTGATCGCTAGGGGCTGCGGCACGGCGGGCACAGCGACAGCTCTAGCACAGCGGGAATTTGTCGTCTCTGGACGGGGTGGGCTGCCTTCTGCACCGGGGGACGTGCAGAGTGGCGAGGTTGTTGCGGCGGAATGGGCAGGGCAGGGGTTAGGGG
>RFIF01000002.1 GCA_003695655.1 Cyanobacteria bacterium J069 | reverse complement strand
TGCTCCCCAAATCAATGGCTAATTCTAGCTGCGGCTAGTCTTTAGTCAGAAAAGCGCCTCCTCTGGGGGCGCTTTTTTGTGGACATGATTCAGGATTCAAGCGATCGCTCTAATCAGTTCTAGGCATTCAGAGCTAGCAATGTTAGGGTGAAGTTTGGCCGTCTGCTGATGTGTTCTACGGAACTCGGCAGGGGCTTCAGTTTGAAATTCTACGGTTTTATGTCCCGACGCCCGACCCTGCCCGCTGAAGCGGCTGTATCTCCGCAAAGTGGTGCGAATTCAGCATCTTTTGAAAATCATCTGCCTCTGTCCTCTCCAGGTTGGTGTCTGCGACGACGAGATCCGGAGTTTATTCAGGCTTGTCTGCCTTGGTGGGAATGGGCCTATCACCATTACTTTCGAGTTAGGACAGCAGGCTGGGAACATATGCCGACCGAAGGACAGGCGCTGATTGTGGGCGCTCATAATGGCGGCTTTGCGGCTCCTGATATGTTCATGATGATGCTGGACTGGTTTCGCCAATTTGGCACCGGGCGTCTGGTCTATGGCTTGATGGATGCCAATGCCTGGAAGCTGAGTCCATCGCTGTCAGAGTCGGCGGCAAAGCTGGGAGCGGTCGTTGCCCACCCTAAAATGGCGATCGCCGCGTTAGATCAAGGAGCCAGTGTGCTGGTTTATCCTGGCGGCGTGCGGGATTTGTTTCGCCCTCACCGCCTGCGCGATCGCATTTGTTTATATGACAACCAGGCCTTTATCAAGCTGGCGCTGCGCTACAACTTGCCGATTGTCCCGGTGATTTCCCACGGTGCCCACGATACGCTGGTGGTATTGGGCGATGCCTATCCGCTGGTGCAGCAGTTGCATCAATGGGGGCTATTTCCCTGGATCAATGGCATCAATCCAGGCGTGTTTCCGATTTATCTGGGGTTGCCGTGGGGTGTGGGGCTGGGGCCGCTGCCGAACCTGCCACTGCCAATGACAATTCATACGCGGGTGTGTGAACCAGTTCGGTTTCTGCGGTGTGGAGCTGAGGCCGCGAGCGATCGCGCTTATGTGAATGCCTGCTACGAACAGGTGCAACGCCACATGCAGCGATCGCTCGATCAACTGATTGCAGAGGTTTCTTGAGCAAGTCTGCTGAAATCCGTTCACGGATGGTGTCCAAAGAAACAGCATGATAGAATTGAGATTCTGTGTATTTGGCACGCCTGCTGCGCGTTTTCGCGACTTGTGCTGAATTGAGGGTTTCCCACAGACTGAATTTATTTTTGGACGCTCCGATCCTGACAACTGACCAAATCCACCACCAAGACATGAGGTAAAGAATGGCTAAGCGCCGCAACCAGAAAAAAGAAAAAGCACTCCGCAACCAGGCCTACGCTCGCAAATTCCGGAAGCGTACCAACACTGGACGCTTTGGTCGCCGTCGTCCGGGCTTTGGCGGCTCTCAGATGGATGAAGAAACCGATCAAAACCGGAGCGGCACGGGCGCAGAAGAAGGCGCAGAATAGTCCCATTCCGGCAGTGTGCGGCTGCTTAGCCTTGTGTTAATCGCTTCGGCGGCCGCCACGCCAGACACCAGCGCCTGTTCAATGCTGTGATTCTGATTTTCTGTGATTTCTTTCAGACCGCACCAGTCTCCGGCGAGCACTAAGGGCGCTGGCTGGTTGGTCGAAAGACAAGTTTGGGAATAGGGCGATCGCACGGTTGCATATCGCCAGCGATGCACTTGCAAGATCGGCGGCGATGGCAGACCCGGCAGCAGGTGCATTGCTGTTTTCTGCAATAGCTCATTGCCGATGGGTGCAAGGTCGGCAGCTTCGAGGTGCATTTCAGCAAAGGCGGGGCTGCTCTGCATGACCAGCACCGGACAGTCGAGATTTCGCCCTTTGGTGCTGTCGATGGAAACCCAGTGCAGGCCGGTGTTCTCTGGAAAGTTCACCGCAGACCAGGGTGGCGCGTCGAACCAGTCTCGCTCGGCCGCAGAGAAGCGGGCGATCGCCGTAATGCAGGGGTTAAACTGCACGGCTGCCAGTTTGTCTAGCAACTCCGATTCCAGCGCAGCAGCTAACGGCTGCAAAAGCGTCAGGGCTTGAGGAGCCGGAATTGCCATCACAATTGCTTGTGCTGAGAGCGATCGCCCTTCACCCTCCAGTGATTCCAGTGTCAGGCTCCAGCCGTGAGCGCTAGATGAAACTGCCGTAACCCGCTGCCCGCGCCAGATTTCTAACCCTGCGCCCAAGTGTTTGGCGATGACGGTCATGCCGTCGGCCGCTACGTAGCGAGGCGATGCCGCAGTCGGTGTCAGATTGCCGTCAAGCCACTGATACACCTGCCCAGTCCAAGGCTCTAGTCCACGCCCCAGAAGCGCTTCAACCAACCGTTGTGACTGCGGCCCCTGTGCTTCTAGCCAGCGCAATCCATGATCGGCACAGGTGTCGGGCAGTCGCCGCGTTGCCACACGCCCACCCAAGCCCCGTGATTTTTCTAGAAGGATCACTCGATAGCCCGCTCGTTGCAGGCGCTGGGCGCAGGCGAGTCCGGCAAGCCCTGCACCAACGATGGCAATCTCAATGACATCCTCCTGGGCATTAGGCCATTGGGACTGGTTGGGATTTGAGATGGATGTTTCCGGCATGAATTTAGCAGCGGGTTGGATCGCTCAGAGAATGTAGGGAGATTGTGGCGATTTTAGGCAAGAAAAGCTGTACAGCGCGCACCTTTACGGTATGTCCGCCATTCAGCGATCCCCTCACGGTACTACACTAAGTTTTGGCATGATTTTTGGCAAAACTTTCGCTGGTGTGGGTTCATGAAGGCTCGCTCGTTTTACCTGGCGCTGGGTTCAGTGGCGCTGACTCTGCTGCTAGTGGCGATCGCAGGATTTTACTGGCTGGTGGGGCAAAGTCCGCTGCGGCTGCTGCAAGGGGGACGAGTCGCCAGCCCAGAGGCAGCCATGTTTGTGCCTAAGCAGGCTCCGGCGATGGTGTCACTGCTGGTGAAGCCGGAGCAACTGCGGGCATTTCGGCTGGCAGTGTCTTCGCTGGGCGATCGCCGCAAGTCCCGTGAGGAACTGGATGCTCTGGAACGCACGCTGCTAGCAAGTCGTGGACTGAGTTACGATGCCGATATTAAACCCTGGCTGGGCGACGAAATCACGCTCGCTGTCACCAGTGCCGACATTGACCGCAATCCTGCCAACGGTCAACAACCCGGCTATCTGCTGGCGCTAGAAACCGACAATCCCCAGCAGTCTAAGGAATTTGTGCAGCTCTTTTGGCAAAAGCGGGCGATCGCCGGGAGCAATCTGGTGTTTGAACAGTATTCCGGCGTCAAGGTCATTTATGAGAAAGGGGCAGGGGCCAGGGGCCAGGGGTTAGGGGAAGAGTCGGAAAACCCAGCCTCTAGCGCCCAATCTCTTACTTCTACGCTGGCTAGCGCTGTAGTGGGCGATCGCTTTGTCCTCTTTGCCAACTATCCCAAGGTGCTGCGGGACGCAATCAACAACGTACAAGCGCCGGATCTCAGCCTCCAGAGCAGCCAGAAATATCAGGATGCGCTAGAAACCCTACCTGAGCGGCAGATTGGGCTGACGTTTGTGAATCTGCCGCAACTGGGCGCGTGGCTGGGCAGCCAGAGTCCATTGGGCAAGCTGAGTACCGAAAACACTCGCCAGTTTGATAGCTTGGTGGCGGGCATTGAGCTGGCGCGGCAGGGACTGCTGATGGAAACGGCGCTGTTGGCGACGCCGGGGCAACCGCTGACGGCAAGCGAGCCAGCGCTGGCAGAACCCGTTGGGGCGCTGCAATTTGTGCCACCTGCCACGCCATTTTCAGCATCGGGCACGAATCTGAGCCAGCTTTGGGGACAGTTGACGGCAGGATTGCAAGAGTATGGGGTGCTGTCGGCGCTGCTGGGGCAACCGATCGCCGCGCTGGAAGCACAGTGGGGCGTCACTTTTGAGGAAGACCTGGTGCCCTGGGTGAATCGAGAATTTGCACTCGGACTGGTGTCGCCGCCTGGGCGGGAGCCAGAGTGGGTTTTCGTGGCGGAAAAGTCGCCGGAAACCGCTGCGGGTATTGAAAACCTGAATGCGATCGCCCAGCGCCGTGGACTGACGGTTGGCCCGATCACCCTGGACGATCGTCGCACCTACACCTGGACACAGCTTTCGCCCAGCGGCAAGCGGCGCGGCGCGGAACTTGAGGCGGACGTGCAGGGTGTTCACACCATGATCGACAAGTACGAGGTGTTTACGACCTCCGTTGAGGCGATGGACACCATTTTGAAAAATCCTCAAAAGTCGCTGATCACCGCTCAGCCTTTTCAGGAGGCGATCGCTCCCCTCTCTCCTCGCAACAACGGCTATCTCTACCTCGACTGGGACAGTGTCCGCAAGCCGCTAGAGCAGCGGATTCCCGTGCTGAAACTGGCAGAACTGGCAGGCAAGCCGTTTTTCGATCATTTGCGATCGCTGACGCTGACCAGCTACGGCAGCGATACCAAAGTGCAGCGGGGCGCAGTCTTCGTGCAGTTGAAAAACACCTGACTTTCTAGCCGCACCCGCTGCGGCTCAGACCCTACCCCAGCCATCCCCTGATCCCTCAAGCTCGCCACTGGTTGGCGCGGATGTTCTCCGCCGCCAATCGCGCCGTTTCGGCAATCCGATTGGCCCGCGTTTCGGGCTTTTTGGCGCTGGCGATCCATTC
>RFIF01000344.1 GCA_003695655.1 Cyanobacteria bacterium J069 | reverse complement strand
TGAATCGCAGAACTACGGCTACAAGTTCGGGCAAGAAGAAGAAACCTACAACATCGTGGCAGCCCACGGCTACTTCGGTCGGTTGATCTTCCAATATGCTTCGTTCAACAACAGCCGCGCGCTCCATTTCTTCTTGGGTGCCTGGCCTGTGGTTTGCATCTGGTTTACCGCCCTGGGCATCAGCACCATGGCGTTCAACCTGAACGGCTTCAACTTCAACCAATCGGTGTTGGATAGCCAGGGCCGCGTCATCAACACCTGGGCTGACGTGCTGAACCGCGCCAACCTGGGTATGGAAGTGATGCATGAGCGTAATGCCCACAACTTCCCCCTTGATTTGGCGGCTGGCGAAGCCATTCCTGTTGCGTTGACGGCTCCTGCAATCAACGGCTAATTCTGGGGCTAATTCTGGATTGCTACCGCAACGTTACTGATTTCAATTCATTAGATTGGGATGGGGAGCTTGGCTCTTCTATCCCAATTTTTTTTAGGACTTTTGCCCGGATTCAAGCATTATTATTCATGGGCTGGAAAGCTTGTGGTTTGGCGATCCCCGTTGCGAGATCGCCTTTTTGTTGGTATTCTCATGTCTTGTTTGAGATTGTCTTAATTCTGTTTTAAGAATTTAAAGCAGGGTTGTTTGTTCGAGCTTCCATGAACCCACGTATTCCCAAACGCTACACGCTGATGATTGCCTGCACAGGGCGATCGCCGATCACGCTCAGCTTCCGTCCAGCCTTGGTGCTGACCGCGCTGGCCGTAGTCGCAGCAATTCCCACCATCGGGCTGGGCAAGGTGTTTTACAACTACACCCAGCGCAATATTTCTCTAACGGAGGAAAACTCGGCTCTGGCAGAACAGGCCAAAGAAATTCTGGAGCAAGTCGAGGTGCTGGAGGCGCAGATTGGCGACTTGCAGCAGCGGGCCGGCATGGAAGATGCCGCTGATCCCCCAGAGCAAGGGCAGGGCGATCGCCCGCGCAGCCTGCTGCTTCCCCAATCCCCCCGGCCGGGTGAACCTGGCCTCCAGTCTGAAGCCAACAGCTTCCGGGGAGGGCTGTCTCCAGCAGTGCCCCCGGAGCTGATGCTGCAAGCGGCACAAGCCCAAATCCCTAGCTTGCTTCAGCAGCTACAGCAGCGCGTGCAGCCAGCCCTAGAGAAAACGCTGGTTCGAGAAGAGGCGCGCCCGCACGGTATGCCGCTCAAAGGTCAGGGCGTCGCGATTTCGTCTGAGTTTGGGCTGCGGCGCAATCCCTTTGGCGGTGGATACGAGCTGCATCAAGGGCTAGACTTCACCGCTGCCTATGGCACGCCGATTTATGCCACTGCTCCTGGGCGCGTCGTGACGGCGGGTTGGTCGCAGGGCGGCTACGGCTATCACGTCATCGTGGATCACGGCTATGGCTATCGCACGCTCTACGCCCATATGACTAAGGTCGAAGTTACAGAAGGAACTAAGATTGAGCGCGATCGCCTGGTTGGCTATCTCGGCAGCACCGGACGCTCCAGCGGCCCTCACCTGCACTACGGGGTGTATTACAACGGTCAGCCGATTGATCCCAAAGATCATCTCGATTAAGACAGAAGAAACCGTTGGTTTTTCGGGTGTTTGATGCCAAAATCCTGACGCAATCGCGACTCAGACCGATCGGCTTTACTTGTGCACAGCGGAGTCTGCTGTAGAATTCTGCCTAGGGGAGTCCATTTAGTTCATGCAGGGCGGGTGCCAACGCAACTCAGTTTGAGGGTATAAAGATGTTTTTTGCGCGCAAGCCAGCGGTTTCTTCAGGTTCGTTGACCTACTTGGGTGAAAAGTGCGAGATCAATGGCGATATTCACCTGGAAGGCAACTTGCGGGTTGATGGCATCGTCCACGGCAATGTAGAAGTGCTGGGCGACATGGAAGTCTCCCATACCGGGTTGGTCGAAGGGTTGGAAATTCGGGCCCGCAGCCTGATTATCCACGGCGTGGTCAAGGCGCGACTGTTGGTTGATGGCAAGCTGTCGGTCAGCAAAACCGCTCGACTGGAAGGCGATGTCACGGCTGGCGCGATCGATATCGAAGGCGGCGCATTCTATAGCGGGCACATGGCGACGACCGATGCCAAGGCGTTGCCTGGTACAGGACGTTTGCCGGAACTAATTGGGCGAGAGCCATCTGGAGGGCTTGGGGGTTAGAGATTAGGGGCAGAGATTGGGGGGTTAGGAATTTAGAGTGTAGAGCGCACTCGTCAACCTCTGGAGAGGCTGTCTGAGGAAACAGTCCAGCACGTCGGAACCAGAGGCCAGGCGAGATCGCTCCCTCACCATCACTCTGTCACTCCATCGCTCCATTACCCATCACTCCGTCACTGTTCCTGTCAGGGGTGAACTGGCACTGGCGTAGGTCTTGACAGGGATGCGGCCGGAGAGATACGCCATGCGCCCTGCCTGCGTCGCCAGCCCCATTGCGTGACCCATGAGAACGGGATCTTGGGCCTGGGCGATCGCCGTATTGATGAGCAGCGCATCTGCTCCCATTTCCATTGCCTGAGCCGCCTCACTGGGCGCGCCAATGCCCGCATCCACCACCACCGGCACTTGGGCGTTTTCAATGATGATTTGAATATTGGCGGCGTTGCGGATGCCTTGGCCTGAGCCAATCGGGGAACCGAGCGGCATCACAGTGACACAGCCTGCTTCTTCCAGCCGTTTTGCCAGCAGCGGATCGGCGTTAATATAAGGCAGCACTGCAAATCCTTCTTTCACTAGCTGCTCGGCGGCTTGCAAGGTGCCAATCGGGTCGGGCAAGAGATACTTGGCATCGGGGATCACCTCTAGCTTCACAAAGTTGTTGTCCTCCTGCCCTAGCAGCTTCGCCATTTCACGCCCCAGACGCGCAACTCGCACCGCCTCTTCTGCGGTTTTGCAGCCCGCCGTGTTGGGCAGCATCCAAATCTTCGTCCAGTCCAGCGCTTCGCCCAAGCCCTCATGTCCCGGGGCATTTGTCTGCACTCGCCGCACGGCCACAGTGACGATTTCACTGCCGCTGATGGCAATGCTGCGACGCATCAGGTCAAAGTTGGCGTATTTGCCGGTGCCCGTCATCAGGCGCGACCGAAACTCGCGGCCGGCAATTACCAGCGGCTGTGGATCAGACATGGGCAACAGAAGCGATGGGTCAGTTTTGGCGCGATCGCTCGCTGGGTCAATTGGGGTAGCAGCTTGAGTCATGGTGGCAGCAGCGGGAACGGCAGGTTGCGCAGAGGCGAGAGTTGGCACGGGAACTGGGGCGGGAGCTGGGGACTGGAACCGCTGCCACGAAAAGGCTTCGAGCAGCGGGTCTGTCTGCTGATGGCAGACCCAAGCGGCAATCAGGCGGGCAGTGATTGGCGTGAGCAGGATGCCGTTGCGGTAGTGCCCGGTGGCCAGCGTCAGGTTATCACAAGGGCTAGGGCCCAAAATCGGCAGTTCGTCTGGGGTGGCGGGGCGGAATCCCCACCAGGTTTCTTGAATGGGGAAATGCTGGAGGGCAGGATAGACGGCGATCGCCCCCTGAAGCAGCTCCTGCAACCCGGCAGGAGTGTTGCCAGGAGTGAAGCCCACAGGTTCGCTCGTCGCCCCAATCACGATGCGCCCGTCACGGCGGGGCACGATGTAGGCTCCCGGCGAGTAGAGCACCTGCTGAAGCAGCGGTTCCGCTTCTGCACCAGCGGGCACTGCCACAGAGAGCATCTGGCCTTTGCGAGGCTGCACAGGAACAGGCAGCAGCCCCCGGCTCCAGGCTCCCGTGGCGAGGATGTAATGCTGCGATCGCCACACTCCGCCAGCCGTCTGCACCCCCACCGCCTGCCCGCCGCGCTGTTCAATCCCTAAAACTTCGATTCCTTCGTGAATCTCCACACCCAGCGACTCCGCCGCCAGCCGCAGCGTCAGCGTCAGTGCTCGATTATCCACCTGCCCATCTTCGGCATACCACCAGCCGCCCGTGACGCGATCGCCCAGTCCGGGTTGCGCCAGGTGGACGGCGTGAGTGTCGAGGTAGGGGGGAGGGAGAGAGGGGGAGGGAG
>RFIF01000343.1 GCA_003695655.1 Cyanobacteria bacterium J069 | reverse complement strand
TTCATAGGGCGCTCGACAGGAAAGATTTGAACCGGGGTGAAATCTAGGACCTGTTCCGCAATCTAGCACCTGCTCTCTAAAGCGAGGGCGATCGCTTATGCCACTCTGTCGCCTGTTCATAGGCATGGGCCACGCTGAGCAGCAAGTCTTCGCGCAGCACATTGCCGATCATTTGCAAGCCAATGGGCAAGCCTTGGTCATCAAATCCGCAGGGCAAGCTGAGCGCCGGCAGCCCCGCCAGGTTGACTGGGATAGTCATCAGGTCAGACAAGTACATGCTGAGCGGGTCGTCGGTTTTTTCACCCGCCTTAAACGCGGTGGTCGGCGAAGTGGGGCAGACCAAGATGTCCACTTTTTGGAAGGCGTGCTCAAAGTCTTGCTTGATCAGCGTCCGCACCTTTTGAGCCTTGAGGTAGTAGGCGTCGTAATAGCCCGCCGAGAGGACATAAGTGCCGATCATGATGCGCCGCTTTACCTCTGCCCCAAAGCCTTTGGCGCGAGTCTTGGCATACATATCGAGCAGGTTGTCGGGGTCTGCGGCGCGATAGCCATACTTAACGCCGTCGTAGCGGGCCAGATTTGCCGAGGCTTCCGAGGGCGCAATGATGTAATAGGTGGGCAGCCCGTAGCGAAACTGAGGACAGTTGATCACCTGGATCTCGGCACCGAGTTCTTGCAAAACCTCGACGGCTTTGGTGACAGCGGCTTCGACGGTGGCATCCAGACCTTCGCCGAAGGTTTCTTGAATGACGCCGATGCGCAGCTTGCCGCGGGGTTTGAAGTCGGGCTTGAGGGCGGCAGCATAATCGGGAACATCTACCTGGAGGCTGGTGGAATCTTGCGGGTCATATCCGGCGATCGCCCCCAGTAAAATCGCCGCATCTTCCACGGTGCGGGCAAACGGGCCAATTTGATCCAGCGAGGACGCATAGGCCACCAGCCCATAGCGCGACACCAGTCCGTAGGTCGGCTTCAGCCCCACTACGCCGCACAGTGCCGCTGGTTGCCGAATTGAGCCGCCCGTGTCTGACCCCAGCGACACGACGCATTGTCCCCCTGCGACGGCCGCAGCCGATCCGCCGGAGGAACCGCCCGGCACCCGTTGCAAATCCCACGGGTTTGCCGTTACCTGATAGGCCGAGGTTTCCGTCGAGCTGCCCATCGCAAACTCATCCATGTTCGTTTTGCCCACCATGAGCGCGCCCGCCTCAAACAAGCGCTGCGTCACGGTCGATTCATAAGGTGGCACAAAGTTTTCCAAAATGCGGGAGCCGCAGGTGGTGCGGATGCCCGTCGTACACATATTGTCTTTGATGCCGATGGGAATGCCTGCCAGCGGCCCGATCGCCTCGCCCGCCGCAATTTTGGCGTCTACCTGCTGGGCCTGGGCGATCGCCCGATCCGCCGTTACGCTGATGAAACTATGCAGTTTGGGTTCCAGGGCTTGCACCCGCGCCAGCGCCTCGGTAGCAATTTCGACGGCCGAGCGTTCTTTGCGGACGAGCTGTTGGTGCAACTCACGGATGGAAGCCATTAGAGAACCTCAAAATGAAACTGGAAATCGGTCAGAAAACCGGGTCAGAAATGCAGGAAAAATGCCAGACGCAGCCTGCAATCGGAGCAGATGCCAAAAAACTCCAATCCTCACTCTAGACGATTTCCAGGCGTTTTTTGGCGATCGCCCCTAGAGACTGCGGATTAGGAATGGCGATCGCCTTCTCTATCGGGTTCACCGGGCGAGTAACTGGGCGCGTGACTGGACAAGTAACTGGGCGCGTGACTGGACAAGTGACTGGGCGCGTGACTGGACAAGTGACTGGGCGCGTGACTGGACAAGTGACTGGGAGCGTAACTGGACAAGTGACTGGGAGCGTAACTGGACAAGTGACTAGACAAGTGGCTTGGATAGAGTTGTGCCGCACTTCCACGACTCGAATCCAGACAGACCAACACTTCCAGTTTGATTTCCGAGTCGTATACTGGGACGAGTCAGGGCAGCTCTCCACATTCGCATTAACATCCGCACGACAGATTGCGTCATACCGCACCATTCAAACTTTAAGAATGGTCGTATTATTTAACTTTAATTAAGGTTGGTTTTAGCACTAGACGGGTCAAGGATTGCGTCTGGTCTTCGAGAGGTGAGGGTGAATCCAGTGGTAGCAGTGATGAAGTCCGTGGCGTATCGATGGTGGTGGTATGCCCTGGTGGCACCCCTGAGCATACTTAGCATCCTGGCAGGCGCGGTGCTGGTGCATTCTCATGCCGCGTTAACCCCGGTTCTGGAAAAACCTTACGCAGCAGGTGAGCCGGAGGTTCCGCCTGCAAAATCCCTGGCGGAGCTGTACGAAATCCGCGATCGCCTCCAGCAGGAAATTGAGAACCAACCGCCGACTTTGATTTCTGCGGCAACTGGGGCCGCTTCTGCGCCGACGGATCTGCTAGAAAAGCTGCAAGCCCTGGAAATCCGCATTGGCGTTGAGGAATCTGCCAAAGCGAGTTGGGAGCAAGCCATCCGCACAGCGAATCAAGCCGTGGCGCTAGGGCAACAGCCCAGCCAGTCGGAGGCAACCCTGTCCCAACGCTATGAGCTATGGAAATCTGCAACCGACTCACTGCGAGAAGTATCTGCCGATTCATTTGTCAGGGAACAAGCTGAAAAGAAGCTGA
Organism: Cyanobacteria bacterium J069; assembly: GCA_003695655.1. Taxonomy (GTDB): domain Bacteria; phylum Cyanobacteriota; class Cyanobacteriia; order Elainellales; family Elainellaceae; genus Thermoleptolyngbya. The sequence continues at coordinate 10,678 of RFIF01000343.1, read as the reverse complement.
AGGAATATGAAGGCATCCTGGGTGTGGTGTCCTATGACTACGATACGGCCCGCTCTGGCTTCCTGAAGGCGATCGCTAACAGCACAGGCATGGGCGATCGCGTCCATGTCACCGTTTGTACGCTGGAGCGGGAATGTCGTCGCTATCAGGGCAAAGAACCACCCGCCAGCCCCGCCAGCCTGATCAAAGTGCCAATTGCGATCGCCACGATGGAAAAGCTGACCCGCGAAAAGATCGACCCCGACACCCCGATGCTGGTCAGCCGCAGCAACTACACCGAAGATGCCGCAAAAATCTGGGTCGATACTGAATACCCCATCCGCAAAGTGCTGATGCAAATGATCACGCACAGCAGCAACATTGCGACGAACCAACTAATCGATTACGTTGGCTGGGAGGCTATTGAACAAACCCTGCGCGATCGTGGCTATCAAACCACCCGCGTCAGCACCAAGCTCACAGGCAACTATATTAGCCCCACGGCTAATGTGGGCGGCGTGCCCAACCAGATCAACATGGACGAACTCACCGACATGATGGTGAGCATTTACAACAACGAAGTGCCTGGCGCAGACCTGATTCTGGAAGGGCTGGTGAATCAGTATGACTGGGAACTGGGCTATGAAGCCATTCGGCGACCCGCCGTCTGGATCGGCGAAAAGACTGGGCAAAACTCAAAGGTTTTGGGATCAACGGTTGGTTTCAATATTAAGGGCAAGCGGTATGTCATCTCAGTAGCGATCGACTACACTGCTAGCGAGCCTGCGGTCAAAAAGGTGATTTCTGACATTGTGAAACACCTTTCTGACAATGACGGTTTTTAATGGCGGCGTTTATTTTAGGGGCGGATTTGAAACAAATAATGGCTTTTAGCGACGCTCAGCGCTTTGAACTCTAGCCCGCCACCGCAGCGCGAAACGCTCTCAGCCTGGCTGTTTCTGGCTCCGGCACTAGTTTTTCTGGGCGTTTTTGTCTGCTTCCCGATCGCCTATCTGGGCTATCTCAGCTTTACCCAGGGCAGCTTTACCCGCGGCGGGGTGGAGTGGGTCGGCTTGCGAAATTATGGGCGATTGCTGGCCACGCCCGAGTTTTGGCAGGTATTGGGTAACACGCTGTACTTTACCCTTGCCACCAGTGTACCCAGCCTGGCCTTGCCCTTGGTGCTGGCGGTGCTGCTCGATCGTACGGTCAAGCTGCGATCGCTCCTGCGAACCATTTACTTCCTGCCCTCGGTCACGTCGCTGGTAGCGGTCGGGCTAGGCTGGCGCTGGCTGTTTCAAACGGATGGACCGGTCAACGAATTTCTCGGATTATTCAGCATTGCCCCGATTGCATGGCTGGGCAGCCCCATCTGGGCTATGCCCGTGCTGATCTTGCTCAGCATTTGGAAGCAGATTGGGTTCAACCTGGTGGTGTTTTTGGCCGGGCTGCAAACCATTCCCCAAAGCCGCTACGAAGCTGCCGAACTTGATGGGGCAAACGGCTGGCAGCAGTTTTGGCACATTACCCTGCCGGGCCTACGCCCCACGCTCGTCTTTGCAGGGGTGACGACGGCCATCTTCACCCTGCGCAGTTTCGAGCAACCCTACGTAATGACTGGGGGCGGCCCGCTTAACACGACCAATTTGCTGGTTTATTACATTTACAATGAAGCTTTTGCCCAGTTTGACTTTGGCTATGCGGCTGCGGCTGCTACGCTGCTGTTGTTGGGTACGCTGCTGCTGGTCTATATCCAGCTTAAGTTTTCTCAGCCGTAAGCCTGTTGGTTAGATATTAAAGACTGGCTTCTTAGCAGAAGGCGCTAAGGTTACTGATTATCCTGAGACGCAGACGCGACATATCGCCAAGACAAGACACTCACTCCTGAGACGAGGGACACAGCCCCCAGCAGCCTGTCTTGCTTTGAGCTGGAATTTTTGGAACTGATGAGATAGAGTCCGCCCAGCAGCAAAAAGGCGGCGATCGCCCCAATCACAGCACGACCCAAAACCGGTTGAAATCGCATAAGCACTCCGGAAGGCTATAAACGCTCTGTCAGAGCATGGGAGGCGATCTCTTCTAAGCAAGTTCTATAAACAGGCAATCAAGTTCTGTAAACAATAATGAGGCAGAGAACCTGAATTTTTCTGCCTCATCTGATTTGCTTTTCTGTCCTCTTCAAGGCGCAGCTTTGAAGACATGCCCTGAACAGAAGCAGGCGGATGATTCCTGCAACAAACCCCAGCCCCAACCTAGCGGAAACGACGCTTCCGACGAGCCATCACCGCCTTGCGCTTGCGCTTTTCCAGAGGAGTCTCGAAGTGACGGTGGCTCTTTACGTCGGCCAAGATTCCCGCCTTGGAAACCTGACGCTTGAACCGTCGTAGTGCCGACTCGATCCCTTCGTTTTCTCCTAGGACCACCTGGGTCATGCAAAACACTCCTTAATTGATTGCAGAAAATGGTTTAGTCACTTTTCTAAGAATACCGCGTTTTTTAAATTTCTATGCTACCCTGGGCAACCTTTTCGCAGAGGCGATCGCCCAGCCGCCCAGTTCAGTCTAGAACCCGCTTCAGACGGGCATTCAGAGGCAAACTGCAAACCAAAATGCTAGGGGCTGTCATCAATTATCGGCGAAATGTAGGTTTCTTAGGAGTTTCAGCCCCTAGCGTGGCTTGTTTGGGCGGGCGCGATAGTGTCGATTCCTCAAGAGTTCTGCGGTGAATTGATAACGCGCCCTAGTTCAAAAAGGACAAATCTACTGACCCAAAATTGACGCTAAGCGCCACATTCAGGTTTTCCAGCGCCTCAATCAGCCAGCTCACCGCATCCCGAGAGCAAGACTCGTAGTGGCTAAACAGAATGGAGAAGCGTCGCTCCAAAGCTGGCTTGACCTTGCGGCACAGCAGCACAATCTTCAACAGCAGCCCCGTCGTCAGCATCGGCCCCAAGTTGGTCAGCAGATCGACAAAGACAAAGTGGCTGGGATGCTGACCGCTGTCTACAACCAAGAAGTTGAGCAGATGGCTACAGGTGCGCACCAGCAAAAAGTCGTTAAGTCGCTGGTCGTCGCTATCGGGCATGATGTCTTGCAGGTAGCCGTGAAGCTGATTATTGAACTGTCTGCGCCCGTATTCCGGATCGACCGACGCCGTAATGTATTCGTAGAGGTCGTCCTTAAAGTCGGCAAAGCAGTGCGTGTAGTTGCTCTGCGCCAAGAAGTTCTGCGCCAGATCCTTATAGCTGCGCGTTCCTTCGACCTTGCCAGTGTAGTGCCGGACGACCCGGTTCAGATCGCGCTCTTCTAGGAGGGTGGGGTTAGAGATGGGGCAGATGAGACGAGAAGCGGTGGCGGGAGAGGCGATCGCATTCTCGGCAGCTCGATCCTGGCGCACTTGGTAGGTGAGGTACTGTGACAAATCCACCTCAAACTTGTGCTGGCGAGCCGCCCGCACTTGGCGCACCGTATTTTGCTGTTCTCGCGTGCAGTCTTCACTAATCAGGCAGTGCTCGTATAGATAGGGGTAGCGCTGAATCAGGGTTCCCAGGGGGCGCTGCCCGCTGGCATATTGGGACTCGGCAGCCTCGCTCAGCACTTGGGCCAATCGTCTCAGGGTGAGATACTGTTCAGTTTCAGTAAACTGGCGAGTTAGCTCTCGCAGCCGCCGGAGCGATCGCGAACGATGAATACTGATTTGGGTTTGGCCACTGGCGGCGTTTGTTTCAAACAGCTCGATCAGCTTGGGAATTGCCAGTTGAGACTGAGAGCGCGACTGCCAGCGGTTGATCAAAATGTGGCAGCAGCGATTTAGCACGTAGCGAAACTCTTCGCCAGCCAGACGAGAAGCGGTAACCTTATCCAGAGCAGCCATGATGGCCGGATCGGTGTAGCGGGAGCCATCAATAAACAGCGCGTGAAATCGTTCCACCATTTGCTCTGGCGTTTCCTGCTCAATCCAGTGCAGCAAATGGTCGTAAATTGTTTGTTCTTCTAGGCTAATTTGCCGATAGTAGTGGTCGAGTTGCGTGGTTACCACAGCACAATGCTCCCCTTATCAAACCCAGCCAACGCTAAACATGATGTAGACCAACCCTAAACAGCAAGTGGGAAAGGCAGCTACCTGAATGTTTCAAGACCCATGCGTCAAGACCCGTGTGTCAAGCGCGTGCATCAAGACCCATGTACCCAGAACTGCGACTTTTCCATGTAATTACCCGATTGCATTAAATGCTATCAGAAGACTTTATGTCTTTGGTGTGATTGAAATCACGGCAGACTTAAAGCTTTGATGAACTTCGGGATAAATACCCTGTGCCTGGCCCTCTACATATATCTAGACTTTGCAAGCGAGATATGCAGTAATTTGCATGCGCTAACACTGAAGTCTTCAATTTTTGTATGTATCAACTGTCTAGCGTAAGTTCCGTAATAACTTGCAAATTGTAAATTTCTCATCAAGTTTCAAGTTGAACTGTAACCTAAGTGGGCAGGTTCTGTATAGAGGCAATCGGATTGGCTTGGCACTTTGCCAGGTTTTGTAAATCTCTATAGCCCTCTGCGGAGGTCTATCGGCCTCGCACACAGGCAGCGTCCAAAACAATCCACTGCTGGTCTTGCAGCACTTCGCAGCGCTTTGCCCGTCTGGACAAAATTGGTTTTGCCTTTTGTAAATTAGTCTGGGCTGCGGCGATCGCCTCTGGATATTGGCGAAACTTGAGGGCTTGCAGCGTGCCTGGACGGAAGGTGGTGTTGGAGATCAGCCAGAAGTCGATCCCGTAGCGGTCAATCGTGTCCTTGAGTAGTGCCGGGTCGAGCGTGTATTGGGCGCGAATCAGGTCGATGGCACGCTGGCGCATTTGCTGGCTGTAGGCTTTGTGATAAGGGATGGCATATTCTCGCCCAAACAAGATAGAGCGTCCGGAGAAAACCGGAATAAAGTCAGCTTCATCTTCCAGGGAGGCGATGAGCGTGTCCTGGGGCTGCTGTGCCAAAAAGCCGTAAATAGCGGGGGTCTGTCCCAGCCGAAACTCATCCGCCGGAAAGGGTTCGATGTAGCGAGGATAGAAGAGGACGCTGGCCGCTACAGCCGCCACGCCGCCCGCCAGCAACAGAGCCGGCAATCCGCGAAACCGGGCATTGTCTAGCCAGCGCAATCCAGCATCTAGCAGCAGGGTAAGGGCGATCGCCGCCGCAAAGCACAGCACAAACCGCAGCGTGTAGCCCGTATAGCGGCTGGGTAGATGGAGCCGAAACAGCAGCGCATGGGCTGCCAAAAACAGTACCAGCGCCGCTGCCACAACTCGCAGTAGCAGCCCCAAACTTTTGACCTGATGCCTCAGCGGCGTAGGCAGCTTCCAGAGCAGCAGCGGCAAAAACACGCCCAGCCCCATCAGCGGCGGTTTGAACGTGGGAAACAGGCCGCTGCGGTGTCCCGACAGCCAAAAGACTGTGGCATCATCCAGGAAAAAGCGCCCACGCCCGTCGCTCAGAAATTCGGGATTGGTCAGCACGTCAGCCCTGGTCAGGGCTGGGCCGTAGGGATTGGGTATCAGCAGATAGGGCAAAAGCACCGCGATCGCCACCCCCAGCCCAATTCCCAAAAACACCCAATCTGCCCGGCGGCGCGTCAGCCGCAGCCGTCCCTTTTCCCACTGCACCAGCGAAAACGTCAGCACGCCGCCACACACCAGCGCATATTGTGGATAGAACAGACCTATCAGGGCGATCGCCAGCCAGCAGCCCCAGCTTTGGCGCAGCAAGTAATAGAGAAACGCCAGAAATAGCGGAATCATGAAGGCGCGGGGCGTTGCCGATGCCAGGTCATCGTGCGACCAAAACACCAGGTTGAGCAGCACCGAGGCAAAAAATCCGCCAACGGGCACCGGCAGCAACTGCATAAACACCCCAAAGCCATAGCTCACCGCCACCAGCGCCAGCACGGCCGGCAGCAGCTTGCTGAGCAAGAGTGGGTCGAGTCCCAAGCGCGCAAACAGCCAATAGAAAGCTGTGAAGCCCCAGGGCGCGACCGACTGAAAATAGTCGGCGATCAGGTCATTGGGAAATAAATCCGGGTTCAGAAACCGCTGCATCCAAAACAAGTGCTGGCGAGCGTCGTCCTGCACCACATATTCGCCGCGAAAGGCCCGCTGGAGCAGGAGGCTGCTGTAGAACAGCGTGATTGCGATGCTTAGCCCTAGCCACAGCCATCGACTGCGGCGCGTGTTGGCGGTCAGCCAATATACCCCATTCTGACCGCTCATGCGCCACCCCGAAGCCGCTTCAGCGTCAGCACACAGTTTGCATCAATCACCTGATAGGTCTGGTCTTCGTAGCTGACGCAGCGCTTGGGCACCCGCGACAGCGCTGGCACCACGCCGTCTTTGATTTGGGTTGGCAGGTCACCCAGGCTGTCTGCATATTCCACCAGCGACGGATTGATTTGGAAATAGCCGGGGCGAAAGGCATTGCGCTGGAGCAACCAAAAATCCACCTGGCTGCCCTGGATATATTGCTTCAGCACGTCCAGGCTGGGGGTATATTGCGCTTGAATCAGAGCGATCGATCGCCCCACAACCTCGTTGTAGTAGCCCAAGTGATAGGGAATGGCGTAGCCCTTGCCGCCCACAATGAGCGATCGCCTCGTAAAGCTGGGCAGATTGTTCATCTCTGGGGCGATCGAGGCAATCTGAATCTCCTTCGGCTGCTGCTCAAAGAACTCGTATAACGCTGGCTCCGCCGTCCCAATCACATAGTCCGTAACCGGGTAATCATTTTCGTTAATCCTCAGAAACAGCGGGTATCCCAACAGCACTAGCGTCAGCGACGAGAGTAGAGCCAGGGGAACCAGTCGCACCCGCGCTGCCTGAGTCCACCGCAGCAGCGCATCAAAAATTAGCGTCAGGGCGATACCTGCGGCAATCACCGCCACCACGCGAAAGCTGTGTTCCGTATGGCGATTGGGCAGGTGCAGCTTAAATCGAACCCAATGCGCCAGGATAAACAGCCCCACAGACGCCCCAATCACTTGCATAAAGACATGGGCATTGCCATTCACTCGCTTTGCCAGAGGGAATCGCCCCGGAAACCGCAGCAGCACTGGCAGCAGCAGCCCAAAAATCACCTGAGGCAGCCCAAACCGCACGCGGCTGAGCGGCACGGTCGGCGTCTGCGGATCGCTGTCTTCGGGACGCAGCCAAGTCAGCGGGCCATAGTCTACTGTGCACCAGTCGCCGGGAAACAGTCCCGCCCGCTTGCCATACAGCCAGTAGTGAATGAAATGATCAAACTGCTTAGAAACGTAAAACTCCGACCAGTTTGGCTCCCAGAAAGTCGGCATTTGCAGCGACTCGGCGGCGGTGACGGTTGGCCCAAAGCCGTGGTTGCGCAACGCATAGGGCAGCAGCACCAAAAAGGCCACCGAAAGTCCGGCGATCGCCATTCGATAGTTCCAGCGATCGCGCGTCAGCTCAGGCCGCCAGCCCTCAAACCGCACCAACCGCACCAGCAAAATGCCGCAATAGACAAACAAAACTTGGGGATAGAACAAACCCTGAAGCGCCACAATTCCCAACATCGGCAGCAACTGTCGCCGCAGCAGGAAATAGAGAAACGCAAAGAAAAACGGGTAGACAAAAGCCACTGGCGTCGCCGACACAATGTCATCCCGCATCCAAAAGCCCTGATTGAGCAAGCAGGACGCCAGAAAGCCCGCAAACGGAATGGGCAAGATTTCGAGCACTGTGACAAAGCACAACGCCGTCGTCGCCAGCGCCAGCACGGGTGGCAGCAGCTTGCTCAGCAACAGCGGACTGATCCCTAGCTTGGCAAAGACCCAATAAAACGTGGTGTAGCCCCAGGGCGCAACCGCCTGGAAATAGTCTGCGTGCAGGTCATTTGGGAATAGATCTGGATCGACAAATCGCAGCATCCAGGTGACATGCTGCCGGGCGTCGTCCTGCACGACGTAGGCATTGCCAAACGCCTGTTGCAGCGCAGGCAGGCAGTAGAGCAACGACACCAGCAGACTCAGGCCTAGCCAAAACCGGACGTGCGATCGCGGCATTTTATCTACCGCAGTCGTCAAAGCGGGTTGGGGAGAAGACACGCGGGAACTCGGCATGGCACAGCAGGTTACAAAACTTTGCGGACGCGACCCAGAGTAGTGTAATAGTATCTCAGGTTCTGACGGAAGCCATGATCAACTCTGGGAAAGATTTTCGGACACAGGTGGCAGCAACCCAAGGAATTTGGCTGCCCGTGCTGCTGCTAGTGGGTCTTGTCAGCCTCCGATGCTTGCTGGCGGGCAACATGGGGCAGGTCAACGAAACCAACATCCTCCCCTTTGCTCGTCAGCACATTAACCCCGACTGGATTTCGCAGGACTGGTATCTGAACCAGCCCGCAGGCTATCGCTTTCCCTTCATTGCAATCTTCGGACGGATGGCCGACGCCTGGGGTTTCCTGGCGACCTCGATTGTTGGCAGGCTGCTCGGCTACACGGGGCTGTCTGCGGCGCTGCTATTTCTCAGCCGTCGGATTGGGCTGAGCGTGCCGCTGCTGCTGCTGGCTGTCACTCTATTTCTCTATGTCAACACAGGGCTGAGCGGCGCATCGGGAGCACAAGGAACCGTGTCTCGCGAGTGGCTGTTTGGCGGCATTGAGCCGAAAATTCCCGCCTATACCTGCATTTTGTTTGCCGTTGGGCTGCTGCTAGAAGGACGCAGGGTGCTGGCGGGGCTGCTGCTGGGTGTGGCGACGTCTTTTCATACGCTGGTGGGTGGGTGGGCGTTTCTCTGCGCGATCGCCTGGCTGGTGCTGTGGCGGCGCGACCTGCTGCGCCACTGGCAGCGGGATATTAAAATGCTGGCTCTGTATACAGTTGGCGCGGTTTTCGCCATCCAGCCTGTCTTGCAGCAGTTGACGACGCAGACGCCAGAGGGTCGCTTTTCAGAATCCTTCGTCTATGTCTTTATCCGCACGCCCCACCATCTCAACCCGCTCTCTTGGGATTTTGGCTGGTGGTTCAAGCCGCTGACGCTGCTGATTATCATTGCAAGCAGCGTGTACCTGCTGCGGCAAATGGCCAAACAGCGAAAACAGCTCAATGCACCCGCCCACCAGGCACGCCTGGGGCTGGCAGTGTTTGTCCTGTGCAGCCTGATTCCCTTTGCGGCGGGGCTGCTGGTGTCCCCCTTTGACACTGAGGGCAAGTTTTTGCAGTATTACCCGTTTCGGTTTGGCGATATTATGCTGCCGCTGAATGCCTGCCTGCTGGGCTGCTGTGCGCTGGAGCAGTCCTTTGCCAGGGGACAGGGTGCCAAGCTGCTGAAGCGAATTGTTTTGGGGATTGTGGCGGCTGTCTGCGCGGCGCAGGCGGTCGTGTTTGGGCAGCAGGCGATCGCCCTCCAGGATTTTCCCAGTCGGGCCCAGCGCATCGATGGCGACGGCAAAAATCTGAGCGAGTGGATTCAGGAAAACACCCAGCGGGAAGCCGTCTTCATCACGCCGCCCGTCGAGTTCGACAATTTTCACTGGCTGGCAGAGCGGGCCACGATCGCCAAGTTTAAGCTGGTGCCGCCTTCGTCGGAAGGGATTCCCGAATGGATTGACCGCCTAACTCGCCTGAGCGGCAATGTCGATCCGTGGGACGATATTCGGCGCGATCGCGACAACAGTGGTCAGATTCAGCGGCGTATGACTCGCGGCTACCACAACCTCTCTACCGAGCAGGCGATCGCCCTTATGCAGACCTACAACGCCGCCTATTTCCTGTCCAAAGGTTTACCCAAGCTCAACCTGCCTGTGGCCTACCAAAACGAGGACTACACGCTCTACGCAGCGCCCAACGTAACCACGCCCAACGTAACCACGCCCAACGTAACCACGCCCAATGTAACCACGCCCAACGTAACCACGCCCAACGTAACCGCGCCAAACCCATCTGCTCACAGCAACGCTCAGGTTCCGCCACCTTAAGTCCTTTTCTGCATCAATTCACCGAATCAGGGTTCTCATGAATGCAACCAAAACTCCGGCTTATGCGGGTCAAATCCTGGCTCCCAAAGTTCCGACCTGGCTTCGCTACGCCATGATCGCGCTGATCGTCGCTGGTGTCTTCTTGCGCTTCATTAACCTGGGTCAAAAGGTCTATTGGACGGACGAAGCGCTGACCTCGCTGCGGTCTTCTGGGCATACCAAGGTGGAGTTTGTCGAGGAGCAATTCACGGGTGAGGTGATTTCACCAGAAACGGTGATGCAGTACCAAACCCTGGAGCCGAACAACGGCTGGGACGACACGCTGAAGGCGCTGATGGGCAATGCCGAACACACGCCCCTCTATTTTTTGGGTGTGCGCGGTTGGATGGAAATCTTTGGCGGCGGTGCGGGTGCCGTTCGCGGACTGTCGGCTGTGTTTGGCGTACTGGCATTTCCCTGCGTGTTTTGGCTGGGGCTGGAGCTGTTTCAGTCGCGGGCGGCGGCGTGGGTGAGCTTGGGGCTGTTTGCCATGACGCCGCTCCACATTTTGTATTCTCAGGAAGCCCGCCCCTATAGCCTGTGGACGCTGTGCATTGTGCTGTCGAGCGCGGCGTTGTTGCGGGCGCTGCGGGTTTGCAGTCGGCCAAGTTGGGCAATTTATGGGCTGAGCTTGGCGCTGGGATTCTACACGCAGCTTTTGTTTACCCTGGTGGCGATCGCCC
>RFIF01000033.1 GCA_003695655.1 Cyanobacteria bacterium J069 | reverse complement strand
GGGTTAGGGAGTAGGGGTCAGGGGGCAGGAAGCAGGGGGCGGGTCTGATACTTGCAAGATCTCCCTGAAATATCACCTGAAATATCACTGTGACTTTGGCTCGCCAAACCATTTGCGACCTAGAAACTCAAAATAGTCTTGCGCTTGCAGTCTGAGCAGCGCACGGTTGATGTCTTCGAGCAGGGCGTCGCCCTCGCGCACTGCGATGCCGTAATACTCCTGACTGAGGCGATCGCCTGCCATCACCAGCTCTGGATCTTGAGCCGCCAGGTATTCCGCAACGGGCCGATCTACCACGATTGCCGCGACCTGGTTTTCTCGCAAGGCCGCCAGCGATTCATCCAGCCCTGCCAGCAGCACCAGTGTCACTGGCTTGGTTTGCAAAAAACGAGCAGCGGTGGTGCCTCGACCAGCACCGATGGGCTGCCCCGAGAGATCGCTCAAGCTCTGCACCGGGGCCTGCTGCTGGCGAGCCGTCGTCATCGCCGATATAAAGTCCGCCAATATAAAAAAGCTGACTCCCATCCACATGCCTGCCACGATCCGCCCCGGCAAGCCCACAGGAGTCACATCGCCATAGCCAAAGGTGCCCAGCGTTACCACGGCAAACCAGATGCCCTGCCCAATTCCGATCAGTGGCCCATGCTGAAAGTGCGGATTGTGCTGTCGCTCAAACAGCCAGATCAACAGCCCTACCCCAATCGAGCTGAGCAAAACCCGCCCCACCGCCTGAAGCACTCTGCCCCCGCCCAGATAGTTCAACAGGCGCACCAACTGGGACTTTTGCTGCTGCTTGACCAGCAGTTGCAGTCCCGCTGGGTAGATGGGCTGAGAAAAGTCGAGTCTGTTGGCCTCGCGCTCGGCGGTGATAGAAATTCCGGCGATCGCCACATCGACTTCGCCTTGAAGCAAGGCATCCAGCAGATCGGGCGTCGTGTCATAGACGAGATATTGAGTTTGGGCGAGGATCTGCGGGGCGATCGCCCCCCACAGATCGACGCTATAGCCCGTCGGCGGCCCTGGCTCAGCAGCAAACACAAACGGCTCAATTGGCTTGACGCCCACTCGCAGCGATCGCTCTAATGCAGCAGGTGAGGGGCTACCCGGCGACTGCGCCCATCCCATTTCCGTCCAGCCGACTTCTGCCAGCAGCAGACCGCCCACCACGCCCAGCGCCACGCTCCATCGCCAGTTCCCGCAGGTTCTCATTTCCCTAACCACGCCAAACCCGTCAGACTCGATGCTCAGGATCGCCTGGCCCCTACATAAGGACATACCCCGGCGCGACTCTGAATGAACTTTGAATGATCAATGCAATGCTAGTTTCCAATACGATGGTTGGGGCTGTCAGGTTTCCCGGCTACATTGCCAGCGGAACCTCCCGGTTTCCCAGTGACTTAGTTCCCTAGAAAGCGGACACAGTGGGTCAAGGCGGCATGAAGATCCTATTTTTAGATCAAAGCGGCAAGCCAGGGGGCGCAGAACTTTGTCTGCTGGATGTGGCAGCGCCTTACCGAGAAACTTGTGTAGTGGGACTGTTCGCCGACGGCCCGTTTAGAACTTTACTAGAGCAGCGCCAGATTCCGGTCGAAGTGCTAACCCAACGCAGCATCCGCGTCCGCAAAGAGAGCGGGCTGATGCAGGGTTTAGGGAGCCTGGGGCAGCTTGCGCCGCTGATTGGGCGCGTGGTGCGGCTGGCGCGAGAGTACGACCTGATTTATGCAAATACGCAGAAAGCGCTGGTGGTGGGGGCGATCGCCAGCGTCCTCGCCCGCCGGCCCCTGGTCTACCATCTGCACGATATCCTGTCGCCCGACCACTTTAGCCCCACCAACCGCCGCATCGCCGTCGCCCTGGTAAACCGCGCTGCCTTGGTGATCGCCAATTCTCACGCCAGTCAGCAAGCACTGATGGAGGCAGGCGGGCGGGGCGATCGCTCGGTGGTAGTTTATAACGGTTTTTTGCCAGAAATCTATCGCCAGCCCGCCCACAACCGCAATACTTTGCGGCAAGCCTGGGGCTGGGAAAATGCCTTTGTTATTGGGCATTTCAGCCGACTGTCGCCGTGGAAAGGGCAGCATGTGCTGGTCGCAGCGCTGGCGCAATGCCCGCAGTCGGTTTGTGCCGTGTTGGTGGGTGAGGCGCTCTTTGGCGAAGCCGACTATGCTTACCAATTACGGCGGCAGGTCGAGCAACTGGGATTGGGCGATCGCATTCGGTTCCTGGGCTTTCAGTCCGACGTGATCTCGCTGATGCACGCCTGCGACCTGGTTGCCCACACTTCTACCGCACCCGAACCCTTTGGGCGCGTGGTCGTCGAAGGGATGCTCTGCGGCCGCCCGGTGGTGGCAGTTGAGGCGGGCGGCGTCCCAGAGCTGCTCGAATCTGGGCGGACGGGTTGGCTCGTGCCACCCAGCGACCCGGCGGCTTTGGCGGCTGTGATTCGGCAGTCTGTGCAAGCGCCGGAAGTGGGGGAGGCGATCGCCCGGTTAGCCCAGTCCGAAGCCAGCCAGCGCTTCCATTTAGACGCGATCCAGGCGGCGATTCATGCCCAGCTTCAGCGAGTGATGGCTGGATAATGGCAGAGGGCGATCGCCAAACCCCTCGCGGGTTCCTATAGAACCTCAGATCACCCTGGAGACAGGAGTATGATAAGAGGAGCACATTCAGGCAGACGAGCATGTTTCGGCTGTGCCTGAAGCGCGTTGTTCTTGCATTCTGGGTGGGTAATTTTGCCTTGCTAAACCTGCTAAAGCAACTCCAAGACGTGATTCGTCGCTGGTGGTCGGAGTTTACGCTTCAGACCAAGCTAATGGCGATCGGCACTCTGATGGTGTCGCTGCTGATGAGCGGGCTGACGTTTTGGGCAGTGAACTCGATTCAGCAAGATGCTCGGCTCAACGACACCCGCTTTGGCAGCGATTTAGGACTGCTGCTGTCAGCGAATGTCGCGCCACTGGTTGGCGAAAACAACCTGACAGAACTTGCCCGCTTCTCCCAGCGCTTTTACAGCAGCACCTCCAGCGTCCGCTATATGCTGTATGCCGACGCGGACGGCGAAATTTTCTTCGGCATCCCCTACTCCCAGTCGGAAGTCCAAAATTCCCTGACCATCCGCCGCCGGATGCAGCTCCCAGAAAACTTCAACCCGGCGCTGGAATATCCGATGGTGCGGCAGCACATCACGCCCGATGGCGAAGTCACCGATGTATTTGTCCCGCTGAACTATAACGGCAAATATCTGGGTGTCTTGGCGATCGGCACAAACCCCAATCCGACCGTTGTGACTTCATCACACCTGACGCGGGATGTCACCATTGCTGTGTTTGTGTCGATCTGGGTGATGGTGATTCTGGGGGCCGTGTTTAACGCGCTGCAAATTACCAAACCCATTAAGGAACTGCTGGTGGGTGTGAAAAACATCGCCGCCGGAAATTTCAAACAGCGCATCGACCTGCCCTTTGGCGGCGAACTGGGCGAGCTAATTTTGAACTTCAACGAAATGGCGGAGCGGCTAGAAAGCTATGAAGAGCAAAATATCGAAGAGCTGACCGCCGAAAAAGCCAAGCTGGAAACCCTGGTTTCGACTATTGCCGATGGAGCGGTGCTGCTGGATGCAGACATGGACGTGATCCTGGTCAACCCGACTGCCCGCCGCCTGTTTGGCTGGGAAAACACGCCCGATTTGTTGGGTCATCACGCGCTGAACCTGCTGCCAGATTCGGTGAAAACAGTGCTCAACCAGCCGCTGCACGAAATCATGCAGGAAGGGCTGTCGTCGGATATGCTGCGCGATCGCGAAGAGTCTGAGTTCACGATCGCCGTCCCGGAACCCACCAACCGGACGCTGCGGGTAATGCTAAACACGGTGCTGGATCAGTCGCGCGAGAATGTGAAAGGCATCGCCATTACGGTGCAGGACATCACCCGTGAAGTGGAGCTGAATGAAGCCAAGAGCCAGTTTATTAGCAATGTCTCCCATGAATTGCGGACGCCGCTATTCAATATCAAGTCGTTTATTGAAACGCTGCATGAATATGGCGAAGACCTGAGCGATGATGAAAAGCGAGAATTTCTGGATACCGCCAATCGAGAAACCGATCGCCTGACTCGCTTGGTTAACGATGTGCTGGACCTGTCCCGTCTGGAGTCTAACAAACGCTATCACTTCGAGGCGATCGACCTAACCCAGCCGATCGAGCAAACCCTCCGCACGCACCAGCTCAACGCCCGCGACAAGGGCATCGAACTGGTGCAGGATGTGGAGCCGAATCTGCCAGCAGTATTAGGCAACTATGACCTGCTGCTGCAAGTGTTGAACAACCTGCTGGGCAATGCGCTGAAGTTTACCCAGGCGGGCGGGCGGATTGCGATTCGCGCCTATGCGATGGGCTGTGCGCCTGATCAGCTCCATCTGGCGACCTGTGTGCGGGTAGAAGTGTCGGACACGGGCATTGGCATTGACGCTGAAGATCAGGCTTCGATTTTCGATCGCTTCTTTCGGGTAGAGAATCGGGTGCACACGCTGGAGGGCACAGGATTGGGGCTGTCGATCGTGCGGAATATTGTCGAGAAGCACCATAGCCGGATGCGGCTGGTGAGTGAAGTCGGCGTGGGCACGACCTTCTGGTTTGATCTCTTGATCTTTCAAAAAGACGACTCGCTGCCGCTGACAGATGGTGCGCTAAATCATGGCGAGTCTGCTATCCAGTCTTCCAGCGAGTCTGCTCAGAAGTCCCAGCCGCTAGAGCAACAGATCACGATTTAAAGTGAGATTAAAGTGAGACGCAGGCAGCTTCAAAAAAGGCTGCGTCTGACCTGACCCCCAAAATCATCCAACTGCGTAAGTCCTACCTAAAATGATGACCCAGGCTGCTGAAGAAACTCCAGTTCTGTAGGGGTAGAAGGTCGGCCCAAAATGGCGTTGCGATGGGGAAATCGCCCAAAGCGCTGGATCACGTCGCGGTGGCGCAGGGCATAGTCGTAGGAGTCGCTGAGTTCAGGGTCGATCGCCATCAGTTCTGCTATCAGGTCTACACTCTGCTGCTGGTGGGCCAGGTTTTCGCTGTGCTCCAGCGGCAAATAGAGAAACAGCCGCTCTAGCGGATTGAGAGCCTGGTCTAACCCACGGGCGATCGCCCCCCGACTCACGGCCAGCGCCTGTTCATCTGTTGCAAAGGCTTGGGGCATGTCCCGAAAAATGTTGCGCGGCACCTGGTCGAGCAGCAGCACCAGCGCCAGACAAGAGCGGGGTTCTGCTTGCCAGTCGTCTAGTTTTCCAGCCGCTGCTTGCTCATAGAGGGACGAGAAGCGATCGCGGATCATCTGATCCGTCTGAGGATTTTTGGTGAACCACAGCTTGCGCCGCTGCTGGTAGCTGCGGTCTGCGGCATTGGGCGCGCCAAACCAAAAGTCTAAAATCTTATTAGCGAAGATCTCACTGGCGGAAGAGTTGACCATCGCGCCTGACCAGAAAATTGCGGATGAATTGGAGAGTAGATTATATGACTGGTTATATGACTGGTGAGTAAACGGGAAAAGACGTGCGTTCCATAAAAACCAGTGCAGCAAAGCCTGCGTGGGCAAGGTCGAGGCTATGGGCTTTATAGAACCACCCAAAAGCAAAAGCTAAGGAGTTGCTGTTTCGCCAGCAGCGGGTTGAGACTCAGTAGGCTGAGACTGCTGTTGTTGTTGCTCTAGGATAGCTCGCTGCCGGGCCCGAAAGTCTTCCGCCGCCGAGTTGATGTTGCGCTGCTGCTCGCGCCGAAACTCTTCAGATGAGCGGATCGAGCCGTAGTTGAGTTGGTGAATCAGGTCATGAATGCCGCTCATCGGGTTTTCATTCCGTTCCGAAAACAGGTCGCGGTTTTCGTTTTGAGAGGGCGTCACCAGATCATTTGCAGCCGACTGGGCTTGCCCTGGTGCGCCCGCTAGCCCCATCAGCACCGCAGCACTCACCGCGCTAAGCATGCCTCGCATCAACCGTGTTGTCAATCGATTCATGACTTTCTACTCCAGATCTCACATCTGCGGGTGGATATCGCTAAGACGAATTTCTAAGGCTAATTAGCCAATTTAGTGAGCCAATCAATAGTGAGCCAATCAACTTGGCTAGGCAATCATTTAAGAGCTTGAAGAGCCTATTTAAGTTTGAGAAGAGTGATCTCTATTAGCCCTGACGCAATCATCCGTAGAAATGCTCCCCAGTATCGTAACAAACGGTCGTAAAGCTGTCTCACAGCTATTTTCAGGCAAAGCTGCGGCTGAGGAGCGATCGCACGCTGAGCAGCATCACCGCGCCAAACCCTGCCAGCACCAGCAGCGCCCCACCCATCGTCACATCGGCAAAAGGCGCATGTAGGACGACGCTGCCCAGCGACCACTCGGCATGGTTATAGACATAGCGGATTGGCTCAATGGCATAGCTGAGCGGGTTCAGCGACGCCACCCACTGCAACCAGCGCGGCATAAAGCTCAGCGGTGCCAGCGCCGTACTGGCAAACAGCAGCGGCAGGTTGGTGACAAAGATCACGGCAATCAGCTCGATGTGTCCCGGCAGCGCAAACGCCAGCCCCAGACTCAGCGCCGTCACTGCCACCACCAGCAGTAGAATAATCACGGCCACCAGCGCCAGCCCGGCCGCACCAGGGAAGCCAGCGCCCACAACCGCGCTCATGCCGACAATCACCGCCGTTTGCAAAACACTCAGCGTGGTGATGAAAATTGCCGAGGCGGCCACGATGGAATATCGAGAGGCCAGCGGCGCGACCAGCAGCCGATTCAAAAAGCCAAATTCTCGGTCAAACATGACCGGCAGACCCGCATTCAGCGCTCCGCCAAAGGCCGTGAACACCATCACCCCTGCGCCCAGAAACTGGCCATAGTTTTCACTGCCGCCAAACAGCCCCGGCGGCACATTTTGAAACAACGCCCCAAACAGCACCAGCCACATCACTGGCTGAATCAGCCCGGCAATCAGGGTGCTGGGGCGACGCTGGAGCTGGATAAAGAGCCGCTTGGTGAGGGCGGCTGTTTCTTGGAGAAAGTCGCTGAGCGGGGAGGCGGGAGGGGCGATCGCCGCCGTACCTGCCGACGAACGCAGGCTCTCCAGGTTGGGTTGGGGTGGGGTAACGGTCTGGCTCATAGAATCCACAGTCGCTACGAAGGGCTAACGCGAGGTCGCAAATCACGGTTAATACTGTCAATAGCGTAGCGCATCCCGCAATTTCCTTGGTGCTAATCGGGCGCTAATCGGGCGCTAGTCGGGCGCTAGTCGGGCGCTAGTCGGGCGCTAGTCGGGCGCTGGTCGGGCGCTAGTTGAGCGGCGAGCCGGCGGTTCCGACCTCCAGCCGCACCACCTGAGCCGGCAGCACACCCGTCGGCGGCGGCAAAAACATGCCGCCATTGGTGACGACGTAGAGACTGGTGCGATCGCCCGCCGTTTGCCCAAAGGCGATCGCCGTGCTGCCCGTCACGTTGGCCTCCATTTGGGCGATCGTGGTGACGGTGCCATCGGGCGAAATTTTTACCACGCTGTTGTAAATATGCGTTGCGCCATAGAGATTGCCTGCCGTGTCGAAGGCGAAGTCGTCAATGTTGACCTGCTCTGCAAACAACTCCGGCGTGCCCGCTGCGCCTGTGTCGTCGATGGCGATCGTCAGCATAAGCTGCTGGTCAGTGTTGGACACATAAAGCGTGTTGCCCAGCCGTTTTAGCCCATTCACCGCCGGAATCGGACTTTCGGCACTGCGGCGCGCCAGCAGCGGATGCTCCAACCAGAGGCTCGTCGTCTTCGCCACCACATCAACCTCCCAAATCGCCCCGCGATAGGAGTCGGCAATCAAGTAGCGATCGCCCGCCAGCGACGTCACCCCATTCAGAAAAATCGCCTCCGGCAAAGTTGCCAGGGTTTCGACTGCGCCCTCCGCAGAGATCAAAAACAGCGTAGCCAGTCCGCTGGGGTCTGCGCCGCTCACCAATAAACTGCCTGTCTCCGTCAGCGCGATCCCGGCGACTTTGCCCTCTACGGTGGCCAATACTGTTGGCTCGCTGCCAGGAGTTACTTTCAGGATTTTGCCGTCCTCATGGCTGGTGATGTAGAGCGTGCCAGCGGCATCAACGGCAATATTTTCCAGGAACGTGTTGACCGGAAACTGGGCAACGGGCTGAGCTGGCACCAGGTCTACCGGAACGGCGGCGTAGATTGGCGGCAGTTCTTGAGCGGTCGCCGTCTGATGAATGGGCGCGATCGCCCCGGTTAGCGTCACTAGCGAAATCCAAAGCGCTGCATTTCTCATTGGCAAAATTTATCCTGGGGCAATGTTGGTCATGGGTTCGGCAATTGGTTTTGCAATTGGTTTCGCACGCAATTGAGTAAAACACCCGGAGAACTGGAGACGATCGCCTCTAGACTCATCCAGCCTCAAGGTTAGGGGCTGCGCTCTAGTTCGGCCTGTCGCAGGCGGCACAAATCAATATAAATTACTCAAAAAAATGAATACTCAGATCCGAGATTCAGGGTTCGATCGTCTGTTTACTACTCAACCTATTACTCACCCCGATCACCCAAGCTGTATGGCCCAAAGTGTTGTCGGAGCGATCGCAGCGCTGCCCCGGTGCCCTGACTGGCAGAGCTTTCTAGAATATCGGCCACCAGCGCCGCCAGATTGAGACTGGGAAAATAACGGCTGTGGGTTTGCAGCGTATAGCCATCGGGTTGCAGCCCGTGAATTTGCAGACCGCTAGTTTTGAACAGCCACACCTCCGGCACGCGATAGATGAAGTAATCTGCTGCCGCTGAATAGGTTGTCACATCAATCTCAATCACCAAATCGGGCGGTGGATCGATTTGCCAGTCAATGCGGTCTTTGCCCACGGCTGCCTGCCAATTGTCGATGTAAAAGCAGTAGTCCGGTTCGATGCCACCGACTTCGGGCAGGGTCATGGTGATGGGCGTAAAGGCCTCATAGTTACGAGCTTCACTATCGAGCAAAATTTCTACAATCCGGGCGAGAAGATGGGCTTCGCGGCCGTGGCGGGGTAAGGGACTCATCAGCAACATCTCGCCATTTCGGTACTTGATGCGGGGAATTGAGCCATCGCCCCGGCTATCGCGCAAGATGCAATAGTCTTGCCAGGTCGCAGGCATCCGCATCACGGTTCCTGGCGGCAGTGTCATCTGTCCGTCGGCGACGAGAGCGTAGATTTTGGCTGGGGCGATCGCCCCTTGAGAACTCCCTTGAAAAACCATAGCGCTGCTCAAACTCTCCGCATAAGAAGGCGATGAAAAGGCGATATCAGCGGCAGCAGAATGGCTTCCATTGTAGAGCTTGTATAGGGCTTGACACAGGACTAGGCAATACGGTTGGATAGGCTCAAGTCAAGCTAGGATAAAAGATAGAAAAGTTTCCCTTGCCAGCTTTCATAGCTTGTCAGCTTTCATAGCAGAGCGGGCATTGTGTTAGGAGTGCAAGCTTTAAGAATGTTAGGCGAGCAGCAGGTGCCTCTGCCTTGAGCATTTCAGGCTTGGTTCGGAAATCCAGCCCTGAAAGATGTCGAAGCCCTCGTTATACTCCTAATTAACACCACTTCTACTTCTAAATCAGTTCTCTACTGACAGGTTTTCTTTAGACAATATATTCAGATTAGACAAGTCCTATGACCTCCTACGCCACCACTTCCGCCAGAGCCGATTTGAGCGAACTGCGCCGACTGAAGTCGCTGCTGCCGCCTGAGCTGCGGAGCTGGGTGACGATTGAATCTTCGCCGGGGGTCAATCCGCCGCTGATCACGAGCGAAGAAATTGGCAAAGACCAGGTGGAGGTGCAGGTGGACTTAGCCAAGTGGGATGCCCTGGCGCTGGATCAACGCAACCTGCTGTTCTGGCATGAAGTAGCCCGCATCCAAAACGACACCATTCCCAAAGACGGCTGGGAAATGGCGGCACTGGCGATCGGGCTGGGTGGCGCAGTCGGCGAACTGTGGGTACAGGATGGGCTGCTGCTGCTGCTGGCGCTGGGGCTGTGCGGCGTGTCGGGCTGGCGGCTGTATGCCCGCAACAATGGCGAAAAAACGCTGAAGGAAGCGATCGAAGCGGATGACAAGGCGATCGCCCTGGCGACGCGCTTTGGTTACTCTTTGCCCAACGCCTACAAGAGCCTGGGCAGCGCCCTCAAGATTTTGGTAGAGCAGAGCAAGAACAAAAAAGATCGTCGTCGGTTTGAGCTGCGGCTGGACGCATTGAAGAAGAGTGCTGCTAAGGCCAAAGCCCGTTCAAAAGGCGAAGCGTTCTAGCGGTTCAGGTGCTGAAAATACTGGAAAAGGCGATCGCTCTTTGTGGGCGATCGCCTTTTTGCTAACTGTTTTTTGCTAACTGTTTTTTTGCTAACTGTCTTTCGAGAATCCGTCCCAGCCGCAGGCAACCCGGAAACCAATATCATACAAGCCGCGATCGCCCTCTGCCCGCGAGCGAAAAGCCGAGCGGCAACTGCGGGGCCCCACGTTCCAGGAACCGCCCCGCAGCACATGTCGCCTGTCATCGCCGCCCGTTTCCCAGGCAGCAGCATCGCTGGGGGCATCTGTGTACGTGTCGTGCCAGTAGTCCTGACACCACTCGCGCACGTTGCCGTGCAGATCGCACAGCCCAAAGGCGTTGGCATGGGCAAAATAGCCGACGGGCACCGTTTCGCGCCGGTCTTCGCCGGTTGGGCCCTGCCCATAGCTGCCCCGGTTGCAGAGTCGCCCTTGATAGTCCCAGTCCACGCCGGAGTAGTTGGCTAAATCCGTGGTGATTGTGTGGCCCGTGTGAAACGGGGTCTGGGTGCCGCCACGACAGGCATATTCCCACTCGGCTTCGCTGGGCAGGCGGTAGGGACGACCCGTGTGGGCGGTGAGGCGATCGCAAAATTCTACTGCCTCTGCCCACGACACCTGCTCTACCGGGCGATCGTCTCCTTTGAAATGGGCCGGATCGGGGTCGAGCGATCGCCCTACCACAGGCAGCGCCGCCACCGCCCGCCACTGCGCCTGCGTAACGGGATATCGGCCCAGCGAAAACGCCCGCAGGGTAACCAGATGCTGGGGAGCCTGCGACGGATGCCAGCCTTCTTCTTCTCTGGGTGCGCCCAGGGTAAACTCGCCCCCAGGCAAAATCACCATGTCTAACGCCACACCCGCCGCTAGCGGTTCTTGCCAGAGCTTTGCTCGGCTTGTCTGGCGATCGCCCACTTCACCCGTCGGCAGCAGCGTCACCACCTCAAACTCCACCAGGGTTAATGCTGGTGTGCTCTGATTGAACATCTTGACTGGGGTAAGATTGCGTTTTACTCCACTCATCATACGCCCCGACCGAACCGCACTCTGGCTTGCCAAATCACACGCAGGCAATCTCACCAGTCTAATTTCCAGGTTCCGACAAAATCAGCCGCCGCTTTTCGATAAGATCAACGGCTAGCGTCACACATGGCCATATTTGGCGAGTGAAATTAAGCCCATGAAACTTGGACAATGGCTGGGGCTGCTGGCTCTAATCGCCGCTATCTATATTCTTTGGTCGATTCAACAACTGCTGCTGCTGCTGTTTGTGGGGGTGGTGTTTGCCACCGCGCTCAATCGGCTCGTACGCTGGATGGGCAGATATGGCATTCCTCGGGGAGCCGCCGCCATTTTCTCCATTGTCGGGCTGCTGCTGGTGATGACGCTGTTTGCAGCGATCATCGTGCCGCAGTTTCTCGACCAGTTTCAACTGCTGACCGAATTGGTGCCCCAGGGGTTGAATCAGCTCCGACTGGGGCTAGACTGGCTGGTTGCCCGGCTGCCCGGCGGCGCAGCCGATGTGGTGCCCAATCTCACCGATTTATTCAACCAGCTTCAGCCCGTGGCAACGGGATTAGCCAACAATTTCTTGCGGGCGTTTTCGGGCTTTTTCAATGTCGGCATCAGCTTTTTGTTTGTGCTGATGCTCACCGTCATGCTGCTGATTAATCCCCAGCCGTATCGACATGGCTTTTTGCGGCTGGTGCCGTCGTTTTATCGTCGCCGCGCCGACACCATCCTGGCTGAGTGCGAATCGGATCTGGTGGGATGGATTCTGGCTACCCTGCTGAACATGCTGGTGATTGGGGTGGTAAGCGGCATTGTGCTGAGTATCTTGGGGGTAAAGCTGGTGCTGGCCAATGCGCTGGTGGCCGGGCTGATGGAGGCGATTCCCAACATTGGGCCAGTGCTGAGTACGATCGCTCCGGCGGCGATCGCCCTGCTCGATTCCCCGGTCAAAGCTCTTGGCGTGGTGATCGCCTACATCTTGATTCAGCAGCTTGAGCAGTTTCTCCTGGTGCCTGTGGTCATGGGCCAACAATTGTCGCTCTTGCCAGCAGTGACGCTACTTGCCCAGTTTGCCTTTGCCTCATTTTTTGGGTTTTTAGGACTGTTTCTAGCGATTCCGCTGGTCATCATCGTTCGCATTTTGCTGCGTGAAGTGGTGATCCACGATATCCTCGACCAGTGGACTAATCCCTATTTTGAAGATAAACACAAAGACACTCCGCTGGCAGGATATTTGGAACAGCCTACCCTTGCTGTCGAGTCGGCAACTGGAACCACCCCTAGCTACCCCTCCCACGAAACCATCCACGCTGCTGGAAGCACTAATCTTGCTGCTGGTTCTGTGCCGTCCGAGGGCAATCCTGATGCGACAGACTCTTAGAAGATGTGATCAGAGCAAGGGTCAGCGAAACATCAGGTTTCTTCGGGGTTCAGCCCCTAGCCTGGTGTGCTGGGGTAGGCGCGATCGCGCTGATTCCTCAAGGATTCTAAGGTAAATTAATGACGCGCCCTAGCAGGCTATTGGGGTTCGCAGCAGCGGAGTTGGCATGAGAACTGATGCGATACATTCAATCGGAGCGGGCTTTGTCTGCCTGATTGCATCTGCGCTGATTGAATCTGCGCTGATTGCAACCGTTTCAGCATTTTATGCTTCCCGTCAGTCAATTCTGTCCTACTTAAAACTTTTGCTCAAAACTTTTGCTCAAAACTTTGCTTAAAACCTTAAAGATGACGGTGCTGGCGCTGTTTGGGGGGTGCAAGTGCGATACCATCTCACATAATGCGAAAACTGTGTAAAGTGCAATACACCCGCCCTTGCAATCCACCGGAAGCCATGGAGCCAGAGTCTTTACCCACAGAGGTTATTCTCAGCCACCCGCGCCAAACCCTTGGCAGTTTGAAACTCGACTGGAATCCACAGCCGGGGACCTATCTCGATTTGGAGGGAGAGACTTACGCAGTGCTGGAGCGGCACCATTGCTATCAATACAGGCTGGGCAAATATCGCCTACACAAAATTGCGCTATACGTGCAGGCGGCTCCGCGACCCGAAGAACGAAGCTGGTTTCAGGGGAGGTGGGTGCTGGGGGATGCCAACTGCGCCTATAGCGCTCGTTCGGAGTTGGTGCGCTGTGCAGTCAATCCGGATGGCCCTTGTCAGCACTGTCGCTTTTATGAACCGGCTCCGCATTCGAGCTGATTGCCCTTCTCTAGCCTGCAACCCTTAGCCTGCAACGCCCAAATTATGGATCAACAACTGGTGCAGCTTTTAGTGAATGGCATCGCGGTGGGCAGCGTGATTGCGCTGGCGGCGGTGGGGCTGACGCTGACTTACGGCATTTTGCGGCTAGCCAACTTTGCCCACGGCGACCTGATGACGCTGGGTGCGTACTTGACGCTAACGGCAAACCTGAACGGCGTAAATATCTGGCTGTCGATCCTGATGGGGGCATTGCTGACGATTGGAGTGGCCCTGCTGAGTGAAAAGCTGCTGTGGTCGCCCATGCGCGATCGCCGAGCGTCCTCCACCACGCTGATCATTATTTCCATTGGGCTGGCGCTGTTTTTGCGCAACGGCATCACGCTGCTTTGGGGGCCCGAAAATCAGCGCTACGAGCTGCCTGTGGCGACGGCTCTGGATATTTTCGGCGTGCGGATTGCGCCGACGCGGCTGATCGTAGTGGGTCTAGCAATTTTGGCAATTTTGGGGCTGCACTACCTGCTGCAACATACGAAGATTGGCAAGGCGATGCGGGCCGTTGCCGACAACACTGACCTGGCGCGGGTGTCGGGCATTGACGTAGACCGGGTGGTGATCTGGACGTGGGTGCTGGCGGCGGGGCTGACGGCGATCGCCGGGGGCATGTTTGGGCTGATCACTGCCGTGCGCCCGAATATGGGCTGGTTTTTGATTATGCCGATGTTTGCCTCGGTGATCTTGGGTGGCATTGGCAATCCCTATGGGGCGATCGCCGGAGCCTATATTATTGGCATCGTGCAAGAACTCAGCACCTATGTTCTGCCATCGGAGTATAAGCTGGGCGTGGCGCTGATGGTGATGATTCTGGTGCTACTGGTGCGCCCGCAGGGCCTGTTTCGCGGCATGATCTAGCCTGCTTTAGTGACCTATTCATGACCTATTCAGCTCAGCTCCTGCGCCGCCATGCGGTTTAGCGCAATTTGCAAATCCTGAGTTAGCTCGGCGACGGCTTGTTTGGCGGCGGTGTGATTTTGCTGGTAAACCGCGTGGCGATCGCTGACGCAAATCGGCTCTCCGACTGTGATGTGGCTGTGTCGCCAGCCCAGGCGCGGCCGGGCGGGCATGTCGTCGCCCTTGATCCGCGCCACCAGGTCAAACATCAGCAGGGCAGTTTCGGCAAAGCGCTCGGCGGTGGGCTGCGTCTGGAGATAGTCGGCTGTGACCGCGACGAAGCTTTCCACCAGGCGCATGTGCCGCAGGCGAATCTCAGCTTCCTCCGCGCCCCAATTGGCCAACCCCCGCTGAAACGGCGGCAGCGCCTCAAAGGTTGCCGATAAATCCTCGCGATACATGGCGTTCCAACCCGCTTCTTCGAGGCGACGGCAGCGATCAATAATTGTGCCTTCGGCGTCGAGCTGGAAGTGTACTTCGGCAGCGCCGAGTGCAGCCTCCAGCAGCGCATTCAGTCGCCCCATCAGGCGTTGATTCCCGCTTTCATCAGGTTTCCGATCAGAATCTAATTCAGGCTTCAGGAACTGCGGATAAAAGCGGCGATAAAACCCCTCCATCTCCGACAGCAAGTGATCTGCCAGTCGCAGCACACGCTGATAGCGAAGGTCTTTAATCAAGCTCTCGTTAGTCAGGCCCTCGTTAGTCAGGCTCTCGTTAGTCAAGCCCTTAGCTTGCGCCAGCGGCAGCAGACCCGTCTCTTGCTCCAGCCGACTCAGCAGCCGATCGATCTGGCTCCAAATGGGGCGCGGGTAGCGATATCGGATGCCAATTGGCACGATATAGACTTGCTCAGCCCGACCCTTTTTGTGTAAATCTTCGGCGCACCAAAAGCCTAGCTGAGCGACTCCTGGCTCCAGCGGGCTGACGGCTTCGCTATGCCCGTTGGTGGCTCCTTCGGGGGCGATCGCCAGCGGAAACTGCCCGTTGAGCAGCAGCTCCCGCGCCACCCGAATACCCGTGCGATCGAGCCGCTTGCCCCGGTGAATGGGGATACCGCCCAGCCGGGAAAATAGCCAGCCGAGCCAGTCGCCGGCCCAGATGGTCATGCCCCGGTCATAAACAAAGTGAGAATGAACGGGCGATCGCAGCTTGATGTGATGCTGTCGCGCAGCCTGAGGAACGGCTTTGGACAAAAGGTACAGCATGGAAAACGGATCGTCCACTTCGGGATGGCGGAACGCCAGGATGAATCGAACCTGACCAAGCTGAAACTTGTGATAAAGCAGCGCTAGCCGCTCAGCATTCACCACTTTGACACGGGAAATGCCAACTGGTAACCACGGCTTGAGCCGCAGCCGGAACAGAACTGGTAATGCAAACTGCATCATCCACAGCACAGGCTGACTGAACTGCTGGGGAATAAATGGCAGACCCGGAGATGCACAGTGTTTTGAACGAGACACAGCTCCACGCTTTCCTTAAGGATGACGAATACGCAGCTAAGCTAAAAGAATGCTGGATGATTTAGGATAATTTAGGATGATTTAGACTTATACCAATTTTGGATTTTAGAGGGGCGATTTTAGATGGTCAGCCTGGGGGCTTGTCTGGCGTTTAGCAATTTTATCTGTAGCGCTGTTTAAGAGAGTTGATATTAGCAGTAAATTGGTCGGTCTGCGCAACACGGCAAAAATGACCAAATTAATCCCCCCGCTCCAGCATAGAACGAGGGGGATTGCGGCTTCTAGAGCTACTCTGTCAGTCGCCCACCTATCGGCGGATAACGTTGTTCACAATCTCACGCAGTTGTGCTTTGATCTGCTCCTCTTTATGTGCAAGAGTTGCGCCCAAATTAGCGGCTTTGTCCTCTAGTTCGTCTTGCTTAAAGTGTCGCGCTCTGTCACCCAGAGTTTCGCCTTCCGCCTTGGCGCTGGCATACCAGGTTTGGGCAGTTTCGAGCTGGCGCTTCACCTCGTCATAGCGATCGCCATAGCGCGCTTGCAGGCGCACATCCAGATCCGCAAGCTGCTGTTGCAATCGAATATAGCGCTGCTGAAACAGGTCGAGCACTTCCCGCTCTTTAACCGCATTCACCACCAGGTCGATCAGCACTTTGAAAGGAGTTTTGGTGCTGGTTTCGGCTTCGGGCAGATCAATCGTGGCCAGGGCCGTAGTGATTTCGGCGTCGAGCTGGCGATCGGCGGCGTCGAGGGTCTGCTGGAGGTCGTCAATTTGGACTTGTGCATGGGCGATCGCCTCCCGGTGAGAGTCGCCAATCCCTTCTACGACCCCTTCGACCGAGGCCGCCATCTCTTCAGTGCGGGTGTCAGCGCGATCGCGCACCACATCAAATGCAGCGGTGAGGGCGTCTTTGGCGATCGCCTTCAGTTCGCCTGTGCCCTGCGACAGTTCAGCAATGGCTTCCGACACGGCCGCTTTCACAATGTCGCGAATGCGCTCGGCCCGCAGATTGCCCTCAGACTTCGCCTTTTGCAAATCTTCACGAATGCGCTCTTTTACAGAATTTGTCGAGTTTGTCATGGCTTTCTTCCACCCAATGCAACGTCATCATCGGGCAGATGCCGATTCACCGATACCTCCGCCCAACAGATCCATCCTGGCGCAGCCGCTGGCTAAACTGGGCGATTTAACGTTAGGGATAGCCCCCTAGTTTAATTCGGAAACCCGATGAGCGAGGGATTAGGAGTTAGGGGTTGGGGGTTAGGGAATGGGACTGGAAAGATTGCTACGTCGGGGGTTGGGCGATCGCCGGAAGGCATTTCAAAAACATTTTTTGGCAAAATATTCTGTTTTTGAATTTAAACCTCGTATGAAGTTTGCAGTTCCCGTTACATTTTTTCATTTCTAGATTAATAGGCATCTGACCTGGTACGCCGTTCGTATCAAAGGTGGTGGATGCTGATGTCTTGGATTATTACAAGGTGAAAAATGCCCATGCAAAACAGCCAATCGGTCTGGCAACAGCTTAAGCAGCAGCAGATCACCTGTGAGCAGGCGCTGGGCCTGCTGGTCAACCGCCAGGGAATTGTGAACCTGCGGCTGCTCGATCCGGAGGTCAGCACGCGCTTTTGGCGGGGCTTTGGCGACCGCACACAGGCCCCGCCCGTGGTGCCGCTGTTGCTCTGGCGCAACTGCTACTATCTGGGCAGCCCCATCGCGCCAATGCCTGAAGTGGTGACGCAAATGGGCGATCGCCTCAACGCCAGCATCGCAATCGTGCCCATTGCAGAAAAAAGCTATCGCCAATGGTATCGCCTGCAAGCCACCACCGCCGAGCGGCTCAGCAAGTCGGGGGCCCTCAACCTGCCGCTGGGCGATGCCCATAGTGAAGACCTCACCGAAGTTGCCGAGCTGCACCTGTCGCAGGTGAGCAGCCAAATCGAGCGCATCCGCACGCTGATCGGCAGCGCCCTCCGATACCGCGCCAGCGACATTCACCTAGAACCTTCGGCCGAAGGTCTGGCGGTGCGCTTTCGCATCGACGGCATTTTGCGGCATGTGACCACGCTGCCCTCAGACATTAGCCGCAAAGTGATCGTGGCGCTGAAGGTGATGTGTGAAATGGACATTGCCGAGAGCCGCCGCCCCCAAGACGGGCGCATTAGTGAAAAGTACATGACCAACCAGCAAGAAGAAGGGCTAGACCTGCGCGTCAGCACGCTGCCCTGCATCAGCGGCGTCAAGGGCGAACCCAGCGAAAAGGCGGTGCTGCGGCTGCTACGCCAGCAAAACACGTTTCAGACGATTGCCGATCTGGGCTTTTCAGAGGCGGCGCGAGACACCTACGAGGGCTGGCTGCGGGAGCCGCAGGGCATGGTTATCTTCACGGGCCCCACCGGGTCGGGCAAGACCAGCACGCTGTATACCAGTTTGCTGGCGATCGCCACCGAGTCGGTCAACATTGTCACCGTCGAAGACCCGGTAGAATATGTCCTCCCCGGCATCACCCAGACCCAGGTTCACGAAGCCGCTGGCATGACCTTTGCCGCCGGACTGCGGGCGATTCTGCGGCAAGACCCGGACATCATCATGGTCGGCGAAATCCGCGATAGCGAAACCGCCGAAACCGCCGTCCGCTCGGCCCTCACCGGGCACCTAGTCTTAACCACGCTGCACACCAATGATGCGATCGGCGCAATTCCCCGCCTGCAAGACATCGGCCCCGACCCCGGTCTGATCAGCGATGCTCTGTTGGGAATCGTCGCCCAGCGCTTGGTGCGCAAGGTCTGTCCCCACTGTGCCGAACCCTGCGCCGCCACGCCCGCCGACCTAAAGCTGTTGGGGCTGCGTCCTGAAGAGGCCAATCTTCAGGGCTGGAGAAAAGGGCGCGGCTGTGTCCAGTGTTTTCAGTCGGGCTATCTGGGTCGCGAGGCGGTGATCGAGCTGCTGAATGTGGACGATACCGTGCGGCAGATCATCTACGAGGGCAACCTGACCCAACTGCGCCGCTATCTGGCCGAAAGCCAGTTCGAGTCGTTCCGCATTGCCGCTATCCAAAAAGTGACGCAAGGCATCACCACAGTCGCAGAAGTGCGAAGAGTGCTGCCCCACAGCGCCTTTTTCAGGCCGATTTCTCAGCCCAGTATCGCTCAGCCTACTCTTCCGCTGTCGCCCGCCTACCCGCCCACCGCTTCTTTAAAGAATGGCAAGAATGGGGGCAGTCTTTCGGTGAAATAAGGCAGGGGTTGGGGGGGTAGGTCTGGAGACTTTACTGTATCAAGCTTTGCGGCTGGATAATTGTCCTAACCATGCTGTCCAGCGCTATATAATCCAGCGCTATATAATCCAGCGCCATATAATCCAGACGGTTTAGAGTCTGCTGATAGCTGGCAGGAGCGATCGCCCATTGCCTAGCATGACCGCCCGCCAGCACCAAAGCGAGAGGCTAGGGCAGTGAAATGCCGCTAGCCTCTAATTCACAGAGGACTTACGCAGTTGGATGATTTTTCGCGGGCGTAGCCCGCGAAAAATCATCCAGAATCTACAAAACTCGTTTCAACTGCGTAAGTCCTGTCACAGTTGAAGTAATTAATAGTTGAAAGAATTGACAGTTAAAACCCCGGAACGAGTCGGAGCCTGAGAATTTTGACTAAACCTTAGATTGATCGATGACGTGGCGGGCGATCGCCAGGCTGAGCCGAGCTTGTTCAATGTTGGAGAGGTTGTCCCATGCTTCAGAGCGCACCGAGCGCAACGCGCCTTCGAGCACGTCACTCTCGCGCTGGTCGCGCATGGCATAGGCAAAGGGACGGGCCAGTACATACAGATCCTCATCGCCCCACTCAGGCAGCACCTCGCGAACGCTGGCCACTAGCTGATCAGCTAGCGCGTTGGAGGAGGCGATCGCCTCTTGGGTTCGCTGCACCAGCGTTTCCAAGACTCTTTGCGGCATCTGGTTGGCAAACCGCTGAAACACGCTGCTGCTCAGGATCGACGCCGTCGTTACGACGGGCGTTCCAGCATCCACCGCGGCCCACAGTTGGTCAAACTGAGTGGACAAAGACTGGGCATAAGGCTCAAGTACCTCAGCCGACCAACTCGCTGCCACTTCCTGTTCAAGCTGCTCAAAATATCCAGAAGCGCTGGGGTCTGCCGGGTTCCAGGGATAGGATGCCTCAGCATCATCTAATACGACCTGAATAAGCTCTAGCTCAGCTTGAGATCGAAATGCGGAAAAGCAGGGTCGAGTTGAGTCGCTTGCCATGGTTCTTGCTCCTGAATGCGCCGGACGAGTGTCTTAAGTGAAGGGTCCTAACTGAATAAGCATCGAAATCGTTCGATATGACTAGCTACAGATTGGGGTATGTCAGTTCCGTAATTGGCTGAAAAGGAATTTGTTTTTTTTCGCAGGGCGGCTACAGTGGAGGGTTTGAAAATGACTGCGGGCGGCCAACCTGTTGATTTCCCCCCTGCAGACGGGCAGAAATCCTCACCGCCGCCCTTGCAAAGATCGTCCAGGTCGCCAGCCTGGCCTCAGAGTCCTAATCGACAAGCCCCATCAATCGCCTTCGTCCACTTGCTTCTATCACCTCATTCTCATTACACAGCCCTGCTCACATGATCCTCTTGACCCCGTTTGGATCACATGATCTTTATAAAGGCGGCACTCCATCATTCAGCACAAACTCAAGCTGAAAGGTGCCAAACCGCAGACGACTGTTGGGTTTAAGCGCCACTTCCTCTTGGTGCACCTTGCGCCATTGCCCCTGGGGTTCGAGCAGGAAGGTGCCAAACCGGGAAAAATCTCGCAAGACATAGACTGGCTCGGCGCTACCCGCCCCAAACGACCCACGATAGAAGATTTCGGCATGGCGACGCGAAACACCGGGGGATTTGATAATCAAGTCGTTGCCTTCCAGAAATCCTACCCGCACCATCCCGCCGTAAATTGGCCAGGTTTGATAGGGAGACTCCACCGTGCGTAGACAGGCCGAGGGAAACAGCATGTCGCCCCAGCTAGACGGATTTTCGGGAATTTCGGTGACGCCTTCTGTCAGCGGTTTGACCAATTCGCCATCAAATTCTGGATGCATGTAGAGCACAGGCAGCGTCCAGGCAATCTGATTGAACCGATAGAGGGTGAGCAAGTGCTGGCGGGCGATCGCCACGGCTTCGTCAATGGGCGATCGCTCGGCCAGGGCCCGCGCAAATCGCTGGATAAAGCTGTGGGCTTCATGTTCGGCAATTGTGTCGCGCATCCCCAGCACAGCGGGCACGCCGTGATGAATCAGCACTTCGGCCAGGCTGCTGCGCGGAATCGGGCGATCGCCTTGCATTTCGGGCTGCGCGCCCCAGCACGCATTAAACACCGCCAGTTTGATGCGGCAGCGGGTCAGCACTTGAGCCAGTTCAGTGCCGTTCATCGTCGCGTCGGCCCGCAGAAACAGCATTCCGCCGTCGGGGCCGGGCATCCCGTGCCCCGAATAAAACAGCACGTTATATTGCTTAGTTTCCAGGTGGGCGGTCAGTTCGGCGGGCGTCGGCTGCACCAGCGTCGTCACTTCGCAGGGCACAGGCGGCACAAAGCTATGCAGGGGGTCGGTTTGCGAAGACTCTGCCAGCAGCTTGGTGAGGGCGTCGGCTTCCTGCTGGAGCTGCAAGCGAAAGTCACTTGGAGAAAGGCGGCGGTCGGGTTCCGCATCTTGCCCCTGCACCAGCAAAATCCGCAGCGAGTTTTCTTCGCGCAGAGCAGGCAGCGGATCGACTTCATTGGTGGTGCGGCTGAACAAAAGCTGCTGGCTGAGGGCGATCGCCTGCCGTCCGGCCTGGGGTTGCATAATTTCCCAGGGCAGCGCCATCAGTTCCGGATCGCGGATTTCCAGCCGCAGCCGGAGCGATCGCCCCTGCCCCTGAGCAATGCCCTGGCTCTGGGCCAGGCTATTTTGAATGGAACCATCAAACAGCCACTGCCACAGGCTCACCCCCAAATGCTGCATCAAGCGGCCCGCATACCCAGGCGCAGCATCATCGGCTTGGGCCGGCGGCAACACCACAGCCGGAATGCGCGGCACCTCGGGCAGATCGCGCAGAGAGAACATCGACTGCCAGGCTTGCCAGAGGTGGGTTAGCTCGGCTGACCAAGGGCGATCGTGATGCACGTAGCCTGCCTGCGATGGAGCTTGTAACACCCAAATCGCATAGTGATCTGCTTCAGCAGCAGTGAGGCGGCGAATCGCCAGTCGCAGGCAGGGATGATCAGACAAAAGCATGCAACCGAAAAACTTAAGTGGCTATCGACGAAACCATAAACGAAACCCGAGAACAGAATGCACCCAACCAAAACCCGAAGTAAATAAACCGAAGTGAACGTCCAGCGGCGAATACCCAGCCAGGGCTTAGTCCATACTCAGCCTCTATGAAGCTGCTGCTTTGAGCCAGGAAACCAGTCCTTCAGCCCGTTTCTCGCCTGCCAGCCCTGTTCATCAGTTGCATCCAGTCTGTAGAGCAATCGCCATAAAAAACCAATTGCCATAGTTAAGGACAATAGACAAGTGGCAAGTCGCAGTATATTGAACTGCGATGCAGGTTAAATTGCGATGCAGGCGCTTATCCAGTGTATCGAGTATTTCATCCCGTTTTCCCTCTTTGTTCAGGGAAGGCTATCCAACCCCGTCTGGTGGCGGACTGGGGGAGTTAATTGGCGGGGTACCTGGCACCGAGGGCGGCGCAACAGGTGGCGCAACTGGCGATGGCAAAACTGAAGGCGCGATCGCCGGCGGTGTGGCGCAGTCCCCGCGCTGAGCCTCCGTCAGGGTGGGATTCGGCATGACCAGCGGCCTCAGCGTCTCCAGCGAGACCCAGCCTTCTGCTCCCGTTGGGGCAATGGTCACGGCTGGCGAAACAGGCGACGGTGCGACGGCTGGCGAAGGAGTCAGAGACGGTTCAGTACCTACAGCCTGGCTCGATTCTGCTGGCGTAGTTGGCGATGGCGAGGCAGCAGGCTCCGCCACCTGACCCACAGAACACACTTTCAGCCGCAGCCAGGCTGTCGTGTTAGCAGGCTGGTTTTCTAAGACCGACAGCACGCTGCCAGGAGCGATCGCCAGCCCATCCCCGCCCGGCACCGTTGGACTCGGAGAAGCGGCAGGACTGCCTGCAACAGCGGGAGCCGACTGCAAGACCAGCCCAGAGGTTTCTGTCTCAGGGCCGCTTGTCGCGGCGCGTCCAATCAGAATAAACGCGCCAGGTTGAAAAACCGCAGCCGGATTGTCTTCGGGCACAATCGACTCCGAGGGGGTTGGCGGAAAGCCCGTCAACCCTGTCAGGCGATCGCGCATCAGCCAATAGCCCAGCGCCCCCGCTCCCACCAAGGCCAGCAGCGTCAGCAGCAGCGGCAGCGATCGCGGCTTGGCTGCGACCGTTGGGGGCACCACCTGAGTCGGGGGCAGGGCAGGTTCGGACGGTGGGAACGCTGGACTCCGAGTCGATGTCTGAGGCGATTTTGGGCTAGAGGGTGCCACCACTGCTGTAGAGGCGATCGCCGTGGGCGGGGAAACTGGCTGCCCTGCCGGAAGCCGCGTGGGAGCAAGCTTCGTCGGCGACAAGTGAGGAAGCTGGACATGAATCATTCCCACAGTCACGTTGTCATGTCCATTTTGAGAATTGGCCAGATCCACCAGCCGCTGTGTGACAATTTCCAAATTGGCTACCCCGTTCAGCACGGGCAGCAGTTCCACCTCCCAATATTGCTCGATCCGATCGTTGTCGCTCAACCCGTCAGAGCACAGCAAAAACAGGCTGTCCTCATCCAGCACAAACCGCTGAACATTGGCATGGAGTAACGCAGAACTGCTCATCCCTAGTGCCTGCACCAGCGAGCCAGAGCTGGCATGTTGCAGTGCCTCTCGATAAAAGCTATAGCCCATGCGGACTTCCCGCGAGGCCACGTCGTCATCCTGCGTCACCTGATGGCAGTTCCACGGCGTCACCCAATAGGCGCGGCTGTCGCCCACATGGGCCAGATACAGCTCATGCCCCCGCACCAGCGCCATCACCAGCGTCGTACCCATGCGCTGACGATCCTGGCGGTGTTCGTCATCATTGCGCTGGCTGATCAGATCGTTGGCATGGCAGGCGGCAGCTTCTAGCTCTTGCATCAGCGCGGCTGGGCTAAGGCGGCCGAGATCTAGCATTTGCACATGCTGCTGAATCGCGGCGATCGCCAAATTTGAGGCTACATCGCCGCCCTGGTGTCCGCCAATGCCATCGCACACCAAGACGAGCGGTGCCGTGGATGCATCTAGCGCCAACGATTGTTCTGTGCCGCTGGGGGGATAGCAAGCATCCTCATTGCGCTGGCGGCTGGGCCCCTGGTCGGTGCGGGTCGCCAGAGACACCTGCCGGGGCGGCCCCTGGGCCACCGTCCACAGCGCCTCATCCAGCCGCTTGATCACTTGTTCGGCAGCGTGCACCTGACCCCTCACCAGATCTTGGCAAAGCGCATCGATGAAAGGGGCCGCCTTTGCCTGGGCCGTCGGCAACCACTGCTGCCATAATCCGCCCAAGTCTGCCAGGTTCGGCTCAATGCCCGATGCGTCGGGCTGTAGCTCCAGCAGGCGCACCAGCGCCCCCTCCACTCGCAGCAAGTCATCTGGCATCAGCAGTGAGGACACTACTTGCTCGGCGGCTAGGGGCTGCCACAGATGCGCCATCTGCCAGAGCCAGTTAAGCTGGCGCAGGGCAGAGGCTCGCGGCCACATCGACACCAGCGTTGGGAATAGCTGCGGTTCGAGATCTGCACCCTCGGCTGCCGGCGATGCCGGGGGCACGTAGAGGGGCGATCGCTCTAGCAGGGTCAATTTTTCGGGGCCGCCCGCCGACTCAAGCCGCACCCAGTCATACACCTGGGGCACATGCAGCGCATAGGGCGACAGCCGCAGATAGGGCAACAGCCCATCGGGAATCTGCTCGGTTGAAATGCCAGGCAGCAATCCCGGTTTGGTGTCCAGAAACACCCGCGACCCTTTGGACAAGTAGCGATCGGCCACTAGCTCACCTGGACGGCACAAATCCGCACTCGCACCAATCGCCCAGAGATAGCGCTTTGTCAGAGGTGTTCTACACTTCTGGCAAAACTTGCTACGCTCTGAGTTGGGCGCTTGGCAGGAGTAGTTGGAACAATAAAGCATCCGCTTGGCGTATAACCAGCCGCCGACCAGAAGAGGGTTCGGCTTTACTAGGATAGCTCAGACCCTTGCCGAAGAGACGATTTCATCCTCCGTAGAGGGAGCCAAATCAAGCTCGAATGCTGGCGTCGCCCAACTTTTGAAGAATTAATTTGGGGAACACTTAGATAACTAAAGATAACCAACTGTCACCCAATTAATTATTTACCGTTTATTTACCGCTTAACTGTCTGCCACTCAGGACAACAACCTTGGAAAGGTGCAGCGGCAACCGCATATCTCAGCGCTATACCTTCGCCATATCTCAGCGCTATACGTTAATGTCAGCAGACACCTTGGGCAGCCCCAGGCTGTAGTTGCGAACGCGGCTTTGCAGGTTGTAAGACACTTTGCCGTCATAGAGGAGCGATCGCACAAAATGCTCCAGATCCGACCCGATCCGCCGCACGTTGTAATCCGTCAGGTCGGCACCATCATACTGCGCCGTTAGTTCTTCAAACTTGCGATAGACCGACTGAATGGCTTCGTCGCTCCAGATCAACTCGTTGTCGGGGTCGATGTCTAGCGTTAGTTTGTCGGGGCTGGGCACCAGCTCGTTATCTTCAACCGCTGCCGAAAAAATCCGAATGTGCCGCGTGGTGGACTTGATTAACATATGCGATCGCCGCCCAGAAGGGTTTCAGAAGGGTTTCTACTCAAAGGTCTCTCAGACATTGTACAGGTCACACTTGAGACAAGGTGAGCCTTGAGTCCCCTATCTCTGTTTTGAAT